>CAMWUU010000156.1 GCA_947177515.1 uncultured Lachnospiraceae bacterium | reverse complement strand
CTACCTTAACCCACCGTCTAAAGCCAGTGGGATTGCAGTAGCCTTATTTCAATTCAGATCATTATACTATGTCTTACTGATCTTCTGTTGCCAAAATATTGCTACCAGATTTTATGGTATGCTCCCACCACTTTAGGAACTATGGCTCCTTGCACAAAGCGGTCAGTATATCCCGCACAAATAAGCGAACCTCAGTCCGCCAAGCGGTTTCTCCCGGATATTTTACGCACAGAAAGATGCATGTTTTTGCATATTCGATTTCTCCGTGCCCCTATATCCAGTAGTCAAAATACTTATCATTGTGCTTATTATAGCACTGTTTTAGAAGAAATGCAAGTGCAGGGGTGCAATTCATCCCCATCTTAGATTGTAGCGAACTTTTTGCTTCAAACAATTTGAATTGCCAGCCATAAAATAATTAAAAATATATACAGACATATTCTGTATTACTTCTACAATTTTAACTATTAATTTACTTAAATTATCATAAAAATCAACAATATATTACCTAAACAAGAAGATTATATTTCTTTTTGCCTGTCTAATAACAACATATATTTTATCTTCCTATATTTTGCTGCAATATTGCAAAAAAAGAAATAAAACAAAGATTCATCCCCCCCAATTCTTCTGCATTTTCGTACCCTATCATCATAATGAAAGTTACCTGTAATACTTTCTGGCTCCATCCAATACAGCAGGCGTGGATTTTACTTGTTGATGTCTGCAAAAAATATCAGTACTATCAGCAATCATAAAAAATATACGGGAAAAGAGCAGCTCTTTCCCCGTATTTCACATTTCTTTCATTATATCGTTTCATAAGAAACCAGTTCCTTCACAGGAATCCTAGTCTGCAAGTGGCGTTCTGGGTCAGCCGCCTCCTCATCCGCATATCCAATTGCAAGGATATTAACCGGTTCTAGATTATCCGAAAGTCCGAACTCCCTGCGGATCACATCCGGATTAAAATAGCATATCCAGACGGAGCCAAGTCCTAACTCCGTTGCCTGCAACATCATATGATCCGTCAGTATGGAAGCATCTATATCCGAGGTCTGCTTCTTGTCAAACGGGCGCACCCAAGCTTTTGCATGATCCGCACAAACAATGACCGCAAGCGGTGCACCATAAAGATTGGCACCCTTCCCTATTTTTTCAAGTCCCTCCCTGCTTGTTACAACAATCAGGCGGACGGGCTGAAGATTAGCCGCTGTCGGAGCTACATGGGCAGCCTCTAAAATCATTTGCAGCTTCTCTTTCTCGACCCCTTTGTCCTTATAGCAGCGGACAGAAAAGCGCTTCTTTGCAATTTCAATAAAATTCATAATGGAAAATCCTCTCTTTCTGTAATATAATGGACGTGTTAATCAATCGTCCCCTTTATTA
The DNA here is from genome assembly GCA_947177515.1 of uncultured Lachnospiraceae bacterium. Lineage (GTDB taxonomy): Bacteria > Bacillota > Clostridia > Lachnospirales > Lachnospiraceae > RGIG4057. The sequence continues at coordinate 6,389 of CAMWUU010000156.1, read as the reverse complement.
TAACTGGACATTCATTTTCTGCAAGAATGCACTTTTAGGGTAGATCCTTCCCAAAAGGGTAGTATGGAAAAATGGAGGTATTTTCAATGAACCATTCAAAAGAGCAGTTTCACTGTCCTGTTGAGGCCACCCTGTCCCTGATCGGCGGAAAATACAAGCCCCTAATCCTCTGGTACCTGATCGAAAAACCACTCCACTACATGGAGCTGCAGCGCATGCTTCCAAAAGCAACGCCAAAAATGCTGTCGCAGCAGCTACACAGCCTGGAAGGGTGCGGGCTGATACACCGTGAAGTTATCCCAGATAAACCGCCCAAGACCCTGTACTCACTAACCCCGTTTGGTAAAACCATCATCCCCGTACTAGATGCTATGTGCAATTGGGGTGCAGATTTTCTGGACGGGCTTAACAAACCACACTGTTTGCTAGAAAAACCAAAAGGACAACCATAACCGGCTGTCCTTTTGGTTTTTCCAGCAAACAAGTAAAGGTATTTAAATTATTACAGGCATACTCCTCCAATTAGAATACATTGTATTTACGGATTTTCTTCCAGACATTGTTTTATTCTTCTATTTCCAAAATGGAAATATCCATTTTGGAGATATCCATTTTAAAATTTGCCTTATACCTTCTACGATAATATTCAATTGTCCGATACTCCAAAATATCCTTCATATGATACCGGAATGCTTTATTCCGGATATCAACGCCCATATCCTCCCGAAGCCCGATCGCATATCCCTTCTTCCTGATAAAAAAACCATTACCTGAACGGATCAGAAAATGAATCGGCATCCGGTTTGCCTTATTCCAATGTTCTTTATCCGTTATTTTCTTATATTCCTCATAGGAAATATTTTCTGTAAAATCTTTCCAGTTAGTTCCCATATCAAAGAATTCTTTCCAGGCTTTTACCACTTCCTCTTTCGTTACTTCCATCCTGATATCCCCTTTGTTATATATACTGTATAAAATAGGTATTTTGTACACCTTCTGCATTTCCGTCTGCTCCATAGTCAAAATAAATTCCCTGCCTTGGCCAGAATACAATTCTTCTTCCATTTCGGACAATTCGTTTAGACCATGTAAAAAATCCAGATATTGACGGAATGGATTTTCTTTTGCATGCCTTATGCAATAATCATAAATCCCATCTTCCATATAAGTAAAAAATTCTACCCTTGTAGGTGTCTTTCCATCCAGCAACTCCTTTACACGATAGTACTCTTTCTCAATATGCTGTTTCATGGATAAGGACTTTTTATTTAGTTTTTTAAATAAGTCAATCAGGCGCATATCATAATCTACAATACAGCCATCCGGATATTCTATTTCCAAATCATAAAAATCATCATCACATGCGAATCCCTTTTTATGTACTTCCCCTTTACTATTTAACAGGGAACCCTCCTTCTTTAGATCCCCTAATAATCGGGGCAATTTCTCTACATTCTCATAATTCCCGATAAAATCCAGAACATTCAAATATTCCTTTCCCTTATCGGTGCGAAGCCCCCGTCCAAGCTGCTGAAAAAATACAGTTGGCGATTCCGTTGGCCGCAGAAACATAACCATATCAAGGGAAGCAATATCCAATCCCTCATTAAACATATCCACACAAAAAATTACCCGTATCTCTTCCTTTAATAATTGACGGACTGCCTCTTTCCTCTCTTCTGAAAATTCCCCATCCGCATCACTGTATACCGCCACAGATGCAATATTCCGGACACAAAATTCCCGTGCCATCTCCTTTGCATGTTCTTTGGAACAACAAAAACCCAGCGCCCGTTTGGAACGATATTTCTTATAATATTTATAAATCAAGTCATACCGCCTAATATTAGTCTGATAAATCTCCGTCAATTCCCCCCTATTATAATGACCTTTCACAAAGCGCAGGCTTGAATAATCCGTTTCATCAAAGATCCCATAATAATGAAACGGCACCAATATGCCTTTATTGATTGCCTCCTTTAGCGAAATCTCATACGGAACATTATAATCACAAATCTCGTAGATATTTTTTCCATCCAGCCGTTCAGGAGTTGCGGTAAGCCCTAACAGAAATTTAGGAACAAAATAATCGATCATCCGCCTATACTGCTTATTAACGGCATGATGGAATTCATCAATCACAATATAATCAAAATAATCCGGCGCAAAATATTTATCATTCAGATATTCTGCCTTCCCAAGCGTTGCAACCGATGCAAAAATAACGGATTTTCCAGTTTCCTTACGTTTACTGCAAAAAAATCCATAATCCTCCGAGGCGCGTACATTGCAAAATGAATTTGCTGCCTGTATCAAAATTTCTTCACGATGCGCAACAAACAGAACCCTTTCATATTTTAATGAATCAAAAGCTGCAAGATACGTCTTCCCAACACCCGTAGCTGCCTGAACCAGACCTTTTAGTGCACCCTCCGCCCTGCTTTCTTCCAGTGCATATAGCGCTTCAATCTGGATTCCTCTCGGCTGAAACAATAACTCCGTTTTTGAAACAGTATCTTCCTCGTAATCTTCATATTTTGAAAGATCCTTAAATACCGCAGGTTTGTGCCAGTTTTTGGAATAACGTTTCAGCTCCCCGTCATCAATCAAGGTCGAGTGATGAAAAAATAGATCTTCAAAGGTTGCAAAGAATAACTCAAAATTCCCTTGATCCGTCAAACTGCTGAAACGATAATTCCACTCGATTCCCGAAGTTAAAGCACTTCTGGATATATTTGAAGATCCAATATATATTTCACCTGTATCCCCGGAATGGAATATATAGGATTTCGGATGGAAAGATTTTGCCCGGTTATTATAAAACCTTAAATCCACACGGTTTCCCAATTCCTTTTTGATCAAATAAAGTGCGGATGGTTGTGTAATCCCAAGATAATTCCCCGTCAGTATCCTTACCTTAGCACCCCGGTCAAGCGCCGCGGATAAGTCCTTTAAAATCATCCTGACACCGGATTCCATAAGGAAGGAAACGATGATATCTATCCTGTCTGCCTGCTTAATGCTGGTTTTTAGTTGATAATATAAAAACCGTTTTTTATTTTTATCGCCGGTCATCACATCACTGGATTCCATAAAAATACCATCCTCATCCAAATGATTGACCATCCGATTATCTTTCTTTTGTAAGTCATTTATAAAACCATTTATTTCTTCCGCAAAATCAGATTGAGCCATTTTTCCTCTCCCCGCTTGGGCCGAACATCGAACGTAACCCACTGTTCCTCTATTTCCACATTGGCTATATTACGGATTAGCATAGCAAAACTTTGTTCTGTTAAATCAGTAAAATACCGTCCCTTTCTTTCCCCTTCGAATGTACCATATTTAAAAGAGGTATAAATAATCCCATTGCTTTTTACTGCTTGCAGCATCTTTATTAGCACACTGGGCAACTCTCTTTTTTGTAAATGTAAAATTGAAGAACATGCCCATATCCCATTATATTTTTCAAACTCGTCCAACTCTTGGAAAAACATCTGCTTTATATGGATCCCTGTATGATTGGCGGCAATGGTACATAATTCTTTCGATGCATCAACCGCTTCCACCCTATAACCATGGTCAAGGAAATATTTTGTATCCCGCCCGGAACCACAGCCGAAATCAAGGATAAGAGCACCCGTCGAAAGTTTGTTTGTAAAACGTTGTTGGATGGCCTCAAAGGGGAGGGAAATTGTCTGGGCAGCAAAAGTTTTGGCGTGAAGGTTGTAATAGGTGATGGTTGGATCCATAAAAACTCCTTTTGTATGGATTAATATTGTTAGGGAAAGGTCAGAGTGACATGCCTCTACTGCCAAAAAGTAACTATTTAAAATTATTTTCACATATTTTTTCTAATACATGTTTTCTTGATCTGTGGCTGCTTACAAACAGCATTTACCATCTTGGTCACATCTTATTCATTATTTTGGTCACTTTAAGCCAAACACTGATATTTCTTATTATCCATTATTTCTGTACAGAAAATCATTGCTTAGTCGCTACAATAGTAAATTCTCCCGGTATCTTCTCATTTGTCCATGCAGGATGTTCATCAAATTTTCTTAAAGTAAAACCACTATTAATGACGGAATTGATAATCTCACTAATTGTATACTTTCTATAACTGCATTTAGGCATCTGGTTCCGAATATTTTCCTCAAAAAATTGAGCATGAGCCATTTCTCCTTCGAAAATTTCTGTTGAAAAATAACTCATAGTTGGTTGTTGAAAATTCAAGATATCTGATATTTTGTTAAACGGGTGAAAATCACTACATATCATTTTTCCGTTGTTTTTTAATAATGAATACATGATGCACATAAACTCATCTATATCATGAAAGTAATGTAAAACTCCCCCTTCCATAAATACTACATCAAAATAATTTCCGTACTTCTCCAGATCTATTTCCAATATATCACATACTTCAAAATTCAAATCAACCTTTGCGGCTGTTGCAACTTCAAGCGCATATTTCTTATTGTCTTCAGAAATATCAAAGACAGTAACTTCTGCCCCTAAAATAGCCAGGGGAACTGCCTTCTTTCCACAAGAGCCACAGATATTTGCTATTTTAACCCCACTGCAAGTATCAAAATAATCAGCATACCTTTTTAACATGCTCTTAGGATTTTCTAAGTCCCTTTTTGCCCTCTCATCCGGTGTGCCGGATTGTTTTACCCAAAACTCATACGCATTATATTCCCATGCTTTTTTATTTTGAATACTATAATCAATCATACTTTTAATATCCTCGACCATACAAATTTAGATTTTTTCGTTATCCATAACTGTATTTATTTAAGTTTCATACAAATAGACAGCTATTTTACCTCAATTACATTATTTGTTTTAACTTGTTGACTTTCTGTTGTCAAAATATTGCCACGCATTCAGTATACCAAAACCATCAAAAAAGTAACTTCATTTGTTATAAAAATCAAAAAGCCAAACCGGAATTTCAGCTACGAACCTTCTAAGTCTAGTTATACTTTCCTGTAAATAAAATAGGTCAATCGATACTTCAAATGGTACACGCTTTTCTCTTCCCATGTTTTTAAGGTAGATGTTAATAATCGTTGATAAAGATATTCCGATCTTAGCACAAGCCTGTTTAGTCCTTCTCTTTACATTATCCCCTATACGCAAACTGATTTAAGCCACCATTGCACCTCTTTCTTTTATCATGTTCTAGTATACCCTATGTTACAGTATTTGTAAAGTATTTTGCCATAACAATATTTTAATACAGTTATATTGCCCGCCCCTATAAATAGATTCTCCCTTCCTATAAATCTGGTTCTGCCACTATGATATGTCTTGTAACCGGCTATATATGTTATCTAATCTGGTAAAACCGACATCTGGCTACCACTAAACATTCAGCCAAAATTTTTTTAATCATCATACAAATTGTTTAGTTATTAACCTATATCCCCATACCGAAGGCTTCCCATCACCCTCTGAAATTAACTTGTGAATGGTTTGTTGTTCTTCCCATCGCCTTTTGAAACTGTCTTTACCCACACAGTACAATTCAATATGAATATTCTGATTAACACGAACCAAATACAGTCTTCCGTTTTTTTGCTCAATATGTATCTTGCCTGGTAGATATGTTCCTGTATATTTCTCCAGTTCTTTGGGTGACAAAAAAATTTCCTCTGGTCTGTGTGAAACAGGTGCCTGTTTATGATGCAGGATTGCTGCAATGCCATTTCCAAAACGATATTGATCTAATGATTCTGTATTTGATATAATGATAATGCAAAGATCTTCATCGAAATAGTACTGCGTATACGCAGATACACCAAGCATATCTCCACCATGTACATATTTTATCGTTCTCCCTTCCTCATATCGTTCTAAACCATAGCAATAGTTATTTTGATTTTCTGACAGATAAATCTCATAGGCATATTCTGATAAAATATTCCTATTTTTGAGGCACTCATACCATTTTTGCAGGTCATCACAATTAGTAACCAATGCACCTGCGCCAATACTATATAAATTATTTGTATAAGGCACTCTGACCAGTTCACCGTAATCATGCATATAATTGCTTGCTTTATTTAGGATAATACTCTGACCATTATCGAATACCGTATTGTCCATCCCTATCATTGAAAAAATGTTTTCCTGCAAAAATTCATTGTAACTCTGTCCCGAAACATATTCAATAATCCATGCAAGCAAATTATAATTGGAATTATTATAATCAAATTCTTCTCCCGGCTTCTTTATAGGCTCCCTAATAATCCAATTTCTAAAAAACTGTTCCTTATCATAAGGTTTTCTGTCCCCGCCCACATAAAAATCATCTTCAAAGTTATAATTATTATGCAGTCCCGATGTGTGTGACAAAAGATGATGAACTGTTATTT
>CAMWUU010000155.1 GCA_947177515.1 uncultured Lachnospiraceae bacterium | reverse complement strand
AATGACCCCGGTTGAGGTTAAAGAAGCTCGTGGCTTTGTTGTATACCGCATCCTGATCCCTATGATCAACGAAGCGATCGGCATTTACGCAGACGGCATCGCAAGCGTTTCGGATATCGACGAGGCGATGAAGCTCGGAGCATCCCATCCGATGGGACCGCTTGCGCTCGGCGACCTGGTTGGTCTTGATATCGTACTTGCCATTATGGAAGTATTGCAGAATGAAACGGGCGATCCGAAGTACCGCCCACATCCGTTGCTTCGTAAGATGGTGCGCGCAGGCAAGCTTGGAAAGAAGACAGGCAAGGGCTTCTACGATTATTCTAAGTAATACAGTAATGCAAAATCCAAAACAGCATATTTCCTTCCACAGTCATTGACGCGGGGAGGAAATATGCAAAACTCAAAATAAGAGGAGTTAATGCAGGATTATGCCAGCCGGTACATTGACATAAATCCGACAAACGTAAATAAATTTATGGAGGAATGAAGATCATGGATTTTACGTTAAGTAAAGAGCATGAAATGGCGAGATCCCTGTTTAGGGAGTTCGCTGAAAAAGAGGTGAAGCCTCTTGCGATTGAGGTGGATGAAACCGAGGAATTTCCGGTTGAAACCGTGAAAAAAATGGCAAAGGCAGGATTTCTTGGCATCCCGATCCCGAAGGAGTACGGCGGACAGGGCTGCGATGTTTTAACCTACGCGATGTGCGTGGAGGAGCTTGCCAAGGTTTGCGGCACAACCTCCATCATCGTATCCGCACATACCTCCCTGTGCTGTGACCCAATCCTTACTTACGGCACGGAGGAGCAGAAGCAGAAATACTTACCGGATTTGGCAAGCGGCAGGAAGCTTGGCGCATTCGGATTAACCGAGCCGGGTGCCGGCACGGATGCCCAGGGGCAGCAGACAAAAGCTGTGCTTGACGGCGATGAGTGGGTATTGAATGGCTCCAAGATTTTTATTACGAATGGCAAGCAGGCGGATGTATATATTGTGATTGCCGTTACTGGTACAGTGGAGAAAAACGGCAGGAAGTCCAAGGAAATTTCCGCATTTATCGTGGAGAAGGGTACGCCTGGCTTTACCTTTGGCACAAAGGAAAAGAAGATGGGTATCCGTGGCTCCTCCACATATGAGCTGATCTTTACGGATTGCCGTATCCCGAAGGAAAACCTCTTAGGACAAAAGGGCAAGGGCTTTGGAATTGCGATGCATACGCTTGACGGCGGACGTATCGGGGTTGCTGCACAGGCGCTTGGTATCGGAGAGGGAGCACTTGACCGTACGGTTGCCTATGTAAAAGAAAGGAAGCAGTTTGGCCGCACGATCGCACAGTTCCAGAACACCCAGTTCCAGCTTGCTAATATGGCAACGCAGGCGCAGGCTGCACAGCTTCTTGTTTACCGCGCTGCACGCATGAAGGATCAGTACACAAAGGATCACAAGACCTCCTACAGTGTGGAGGCTGCCCAGGCGAAACTCTATGCGGCAGAGATGGCGATGGATGTTACCACAAAGGCGGTTCAGTTGCACGGCGGCTACGGCTACACAAGGGAGTATGAGGTTGAGCGCATGATGCGCGACGCGAAGATCACCGAGATCTACGAGGGTACCAGCGAGGTTCAGCGTATGGTTATCAGCGGCGCACTGTTGAAATAAGGGCGTGCCATATCAAATATAAAATTAAGGAGTGAAAATACAATGAAAATCGTTGTTTGTATTAAGCAGGTTCCGGATACAAAGGGCGGCGTAAAGTTCAATCCGGACGGGACGCTTGACAGGGCTTCCATGATGACAATTATGAACCCGGACGACAAGGCAGGGCTTGAGGCTGCACTCAGACTTAAGGATGAGTATGGCGCGGAAGTTACTGTGCTTACGATGGGTCTGCCGAAGGCGGAGGAAGTGCTTCGCGAGGCGATCGCGATGGGTGCGGACAAGGGCGTGCTTGTTACCGACCGTGTGCTTGGTGGTGCGGATACCTGGGCAACCTCCCAGACGCTTGCCGGTGCGCTGCGCAATATGGAATATGACCTTATTATCACTGGCCGTCAGGCAATCGACGGGGATACCGCACAGGTTGGACCGCAGATTTCAGAGCATTTAAATATCCCGGTTATCTCCTATGCCCAGAATTTAAAAGTAGAAGGGGATTCTGTGATCGTGGAACGCCAGTTCGATGACAGATACCATGTATTAAAGGCGAAGATGCCTTGCCTGATCACGGCGCTTGCGGAATTAAACGAGCCGAGATATATGACACCTGGCGGGATTTTTGACGCGTACAAGGCGGAAATTACTGTATGGGGCAGGGCGGATCTTAAAGATGTCGAGGATTCGAACCTCGGTCTTAAGGGTTCCCCGACGCAGATCGCGAAGGCTTCCGATAAGGTAAGGAAGGGCAGCGGCGAGGTCGTTACGCTCGATCCGGCTGAGGCTGCAAGCTACATTACCGGCAAGCTTAAAGAGAAGCATGTTATCTAATATTGTGGATAAATGGAGGCTGAAACAATGGGTTTAGAAGAATATAAGGGCGTGTATGTCTTCGCACAGCAGGTGGACAACGTTATCAATAGTATTGCCTTTGAGCTGATCGGCAAGGGAAAGGATTTGGCTGAGGCTCTCGGCACACAAGTAACTGCTGTTTTGTTGGGCAGCAATGTTAAAAATCTCGCGGATGAGCTTGCTGAGTACGGCGCAGACAAGGTTATCGTTGTGGATGACCCGGAATTAAAGGAGTACAGGACGGAGCCGTATGCACATGCGCTTTCCTCCGTGATCGAAAAGTATAAGCCGGAGATTATGTTAGTCGGTGCGACCGCGATTGGCCGCGATTTAGGACCGCGCGTATCTGCAAGGATCCACACAGGTCTTACGGCGGACTGTACGCAGCTTGAGATCGGCGATTTCCCGATCAACCCGGTTCCGGGCAAGGAAACAAAGCATAACCAGCTCCTTATGACGCGTCCGGCATTTGGCGGTAATACAATCGCAACGATTGCCTGCCCGGATTTCCGTCCGCAGATGGCAACCGTGCGCCCAGGTGTTATGCAAAAGCGCGAGAGGCAGGAAGGTGTTAAGGCGAATGTTGAGGAGTTCAACCCGGGCTTTACACCGGATAACAAGTATGTGGAGATCCTTGAAATCGTAAAGGCAGTGACGGATACCGTTGATATTATGGATGCGAAGATCCTAGTATCCGGCGGGCGCGGAGTGGGCAGCCCTGAGAATTTCAAGTTGCTTGAGGATCTGGCAGAAGCGATCGGCGGAACAGTAAGCTGCTCCCGTGCGGTTGTGGATGCAGGCTGGAAGCCGAAGGATCTGCAGGTAGGACAGACCGGCAAGACCGTCCGTCCGCATGTATATTTCGCAATCGGTATTTCCGGTGCGATCCAGCATATTGCGGGTATGGAGGAATCCGATATTATCGTTGCCATCAATAAAGACGAAACAGCGCCGATCTTCTCCGTTGCAGATTATGGTGTGGTAGGGGATTTGAATAAGATCCTTCCAGTTCTGACTGAGCAGATCAAAGCGGCAAGGGCGGCAAACTAATTGGAAAAGCATAGAAATAAGCTTCATCGTTAGTATGTTGCGGGCAGGCTGCCTGGAAAAAATTGGGCAACCTGCCCGCATGTTTTATGTGCATATTCACTTGCATTTTCAACAGAGAAGTGGTAAGATAGGAGTAGCGTTAAAATGTGCTGATTTTTTTGGAATATAAATCCGGTCATTTATCTTTGATAATATTTGTTTGAAACAGATAATTTTTATCGGGATTTTTTTGCCGGATGGTTTTCCAGGAAAATTGCAGGTGAAAAAATATGCGAATAGGAGACGAGGTAGATGGAAGAAAACAGTAAGAAAGGTTATGGAATCCATTCCCTGAAAGTGCGGATTTTGCTGATTATCAATGTTTCCGTGCTGTTGGCAACAATCGCGAATCTCTTGATTGTGATCCCGATGGTGCGGAGTAATATGTTGGAAGTAAATAAGAACTACATATTTGATATGGCAAAATCCTACGGAAAAACAATGCAGCAGATTTATGACAGCATGGGTGAAGATATGTACGCAGATGGTACCGTGCATAGTGTGTTGGAGGGTGCGAGCATCGCGGGTATTGAAACGAGTTATGTATACCTTGTAGATAAGCAGGGAATCATGCGTTATCACCCGACGGAGCAGGGACAGCCGGTTAATAATAAGGTTATCGCTGATCTGGTTGATCAGATGGCATCGGGGATTAAGCCGCCGGCAGAGATCGTGCGCTACGAAATTGGTGGCAGTGCGCGTTTTACGGGATATTACATCAGTGACCGCATGAATTTTATCTTGGTGTTTACGGCTGCGGAGGATGAGATACTTGCGCCGATGAACAGCATGATCATGAGAAGTGTTATTGGTGCGATCTGTGCGTTGTTAGCATGTTCTGCCCTTGCGTTTGGTTCTGTAATCCGTGCAGTAAAGCCGATTGCAGCAATCACTGCTGTGATTGGGAAACTTGGGGAACTTGATCTTACTTCGGATGATACGCAGCGTGCCCTTTGCAAGCGCAAGGATGAAACCGGTGGGATGAGCCGGGCGATCACAAGGCTTACGGATAAGTTAGCCCAGGTGCTTGGCGATCTCCAGAAACAGAGTCTTTATCTGATGGAAGCAGCCCAGTCGCTTGACAAGAATACACAGGAAACCATCAATTCAGTTGGCCAGGTGGAGCAGGCCGTAGGGGATATTGCATCCGGCGCGACTTCACAGGCGGACGAAACCCAGACGGCAACAGAAAATGTTGTGGCAATGGGTGAAATGATCAATACTACTTCCGGTGAAGTGACCACCCTGAATGGAAAGTCGCAGGGTATTGCGGAAGCGAGCGACGGCGCGATGAGGGTTCTCGACGAGCTTGGGGATATCAACCGGAAGGCTGTGGAAGCTGTCCATGTAATCTATAAGCAGACCAATACAACCAACGATTCAGCACAGAAGATCCGTGAGGCAACCACCCTGATTTCTGCCATCGCGGAGGAAACAAACCTTCTGTCGCTCAATGCCTCCATCGAGGCGGCGCGCGCAGGTGAGCAGGGCAGGGGCTTTGCTGTGGTGGCAGCCCAGATCCAGAAGCTTGCGGAGCAGTCGAACCAGTCGGCGAACCAGATTGAGCAGATCATTGCTTCTCTTTTGGGTGATACGGCCAATGCAGTTCGTACCATGAACGAAGTACAGGAAATTATGGATGAACAGAACAATAAGGTGATCAGTGCTAGCACGATTGTTGGTAAAGTGAAGCGCGAGATTGACGATACGCTTGCAGGAATCCGGAATATTGCGGACGCAACGCAGGAAATGCAGGATGCGAGGAATAATGTGGTTGATGTTGTCCAGAACCTTACTGCAATTGCCGAGGAAAATGCAGCGAGCACACAGGAAACTTCCGCGTCTGTTACGGAGATTGCATCCATTATAGAGGATATTGCAAACAATGCTTCCTCCTTAAAGGATATTGCAGCACACCTGGATGCGGATATGCGTCAGTTTAAAATCGGATAAGGGAATGGTTAAAAAGCAGCCGCAAAATGGAATTCCATTTTGCGGCTGCTTTTTATTTCAGGTTCGGAAATCTTTTTTCTCTTTTTGCAATGCGATGTTTTTGAGGGGTAAGGGTGATATCGGGGATTACCATACCTTCCCGTGCAGTAAGAACGGCGCGGACTGCGGCAGTGACATCTTCTGGGGAAAGGCTGCACGCAGGATCGGCTTCTGTTCCAAAATCCGCGTTGCGGTAGAAATTGCTTTTTGTCATATCAGGATGGATGCAGGTGATGCGGACACCATACTTGCGGGCTTCATCGAATAAACTTTGTGAAAACGCGGTTAGACCAGCTTTAGTAGCACCGTAGGCACAGCCATGGGGGCTGTTTTTTTTGGCGGTAATGGAAGAGATCTGAATAATATGCCCACCGGTTTCCTTCAGGTCACGCAGGAGTAGTTGACATAGGAGCATGGGTACCTCGAGATTGACGGTCACCATTTCATGAATCATGGAGGGCTTTAATTCCTCATGCAGACCAAAATATCCAACACCGGCATTATTGATTAAAAGGAAAATTTTGGAAGTTTTACGAATTTCCCGGATTTTTTCAATCAGCTTGCCTGTTTGCATGAAATCAAGCACGATGGGAATAAAATCGGAGCCAGGAGAGGTATATATCCCTTCTTTTTCCAAATCGGCGAGGAGGGAAGTGAAGTCACGGCCAAAGCCAAAAACCCTGTAGCCAAGATGCAGTAATTCCTTTGTAATCGCTGCACCGATTCCGCTTGATGCGCCGGTTATAATTGCTGTTTTCATGTTGATTCCTTTCTGAAGTGTAATTTTCCCCCTGTCGGGATAAGTTTCTTATCCCTGTTTATTTGCAAGTTCCATTGACATAGCCCGCTATGTTTCCCTTATTCGGCATAAATTTCCCAAGAGTTAAAACGCACCGTCCCTTTTGTTTTCAGATATACCTAAAACCCATAGCCCCTTTCGTTTTTGGATGCACCTAAACAGTTGGGCTATATTGTAAAGATTTTGTTCTCCGGCAGGAAATCAAATAGCGCTTCCTTGACAAAGTCGATCATTTTCCTGCCCCGTTCCCCGTAATTGCAGACATGGTCTTCGTTTTTAAATGGGTATTGCAAAAGGCAGGAGGCAGGCCGGTTTTTGCGCATCTGTTTTAAGTAACTGTCAGAGATACGGAATCCCCCTATGCTGGCATCCTGCACCGGTATGCCGCGCAGTGCTTCCCGCACCTGTGATAGGAATGCGCCGTAGACGGATTCAAAGTCCGGTATGGCAATCAGGGGATCAAAGCAAAGACGGATGGGAAAGCCTGCTTTTTGTGCTGCAAGGAGGGCATCAAGCCGGGCGGTAAGTCCTGGGGTATAATGCTCAAAACGCGAGATAACGGGATCTGGCGAAAGCGAGTAGGCCATAACCGTGCGGGAACGGGTATCCGGGGAAAGACCGCTTGCTAACGATTCGACAGAAACGGCGCTCTTTGTCCGCACTTCTGTAGTCAGCATATCTTCCCCGGCAGCAAAAGCCAGATAATGGCGGACAATCCCGGTCAATCCCTCAAGGGCGAGAAGATCCGTATCATAGGAGATACAAAGATAGACTGGATGCTTTGCTAACACGTTCCGGATTTCTGTAAAATAATCTTCCTGGTTAACGAAAAGAACAATATTTGCCGAGGAGTACATGCCCTGAAGGAAGCAGTACTCACAATCGAACGGGCAGTTCATGGCAAATGAAGTGTAATAAAAAAATGGATTGCCAAAATCCTGGCAGACAGGTGCGCCGGGGTAGAGAAAATTTCCGTGCTTTACGGCAAGAATCAGACAGGGAGCTGTTTTTTGCGCCATAAAGGACTGGTGGGTGCGCCCGAACAAATCCATGTAATGCGCGATTTCTATTATATGGCTGCCCCGTTTGGCAAAGGTGGAAAGAAGTTCTTTTGTGGTCGGGTACGAAAATGCCTCCCGCTCGACATAGATATGGCTAAACGGTGGGTTATAGATAGTATTGGTAAAGTTGTTCAAGGTATTTCAAACCCTCCTTTTTTTCCCGGCATGGTTTTGCGAGGGGAATGACAAGCAGCTTTTGCATCGAATCCATATACGGGATTCCTGACAGTGTTAAGTAAAGCATAAGTTGGTACAGTTGCTGGCTGCTTGCCACAGAAAGCCGCAGTGCTTTGCATGTTTCCTCAAAAAATATTTGCCCCTCTGTCCCAAGTATATCTTTTGTGTTTGAGGGGGAAGAGG
>CAMWUU010000154.1 GCA_947177515.1 uncultured Lachnospiraceae bacterium | reverse complement strand
GGACACTGCGCATTGCCATAAAAATATCTCCTTTCTAAAATCAAGGAGTCGGAAAATTTCCAAGCTCCCTGGATGATAAAATCTAATTGTTAATTTTCTTATATGAAAATATTTAATATTTGTGCAATTTATCAATGGTTTTTATGTATTAAATGTGAATTTAAATATTTATTATTTAGTTTAATCCTCTGTTATATATCGTCTAATCTCATTGCTTGTCCCCCTAAAATTTGTTCAATAGGGTAATACTCATCCTTCAAATCTGCTTTTAATATTGGTATATCTTTATTTGGATGATTATAATATTCCTAGACTTTTATTCCAAATCCTCTGCCAATTTCCTCACTGCTATCCTCAAGAAAATATACAAAATCCTTATCTCTGTCAGTAATAGCAACATCTCCAAAATCAATTATACCAACAGCTTTGTTATTTTGAATTATGATATGATTACAGCCTAAATCATTATGACATAGCGCCTTAACATATGGGGAGGTTCATTCATCATTAAGTATTCTTTTATATAAATCATCCTTATATTCTTTTGATTTATCAGGCATTTAAAGTATAGCACAAAGCCGGCCAGAGTTCAACCCCCATTGCAGGGTCTTCACCTACTTGGCAAGCAATGTCCTTGTTCCCACAAAGACTCGAAACTGTGGTTCCCGGTGTTGCCGAAAAACCGTAGTTTCTGATTGTTGGGGTAGCTCCAGTCACATGTATTTGGTGAAAGAAACCACCCTTTACATATGAGTTCTCAGAAACGTATCCTTGAAAGCTATATAAAGCAAAACAGCTTCGCCAATATCCGATGTTATACAGAAATGTATACTGATTAATTGATACAAGGAAAAACACAATCCAGACGGAACTGGCGATACCGTCAAGAAAATGGTTATGTGGAAAAAATGCTGATTTGTGTCCGCCCGATTTCTCAGTGTGCAGTCTTTTTCCATGTTTGAATTTTTTTAGGGGAATAAAAACATAAATGATTTCATTATTGCAGCTTTATTTGTATATTGCTTAATCCCTAATGGGTTTAGTCTGCAAAATTGAAGGTTGCCATAACATATATTTTCTGCTATAATCTATTTATACAAGAATAATGATAACCGTATGTCGATGGTTGTGCTGAAAAATATGACACAAAAACGAGGTTTGTCTTCTACGCATAAAAGATACAAGGTACATGGAATCAAAACGCTAAATGGGCATTTGACAACAGAAGTTACTATATTGAGAGTAAGGAGGCGTTGTTATGGACAGGGAGGATTATGAAGAAATCAAACGGGAAATTGTGAAAATCTTAAAAGAATTTAAGATTAGGACTGCCTGACAATGGGATACAATGGACATAGGTGAAGGAAAGTTCATGATGATGTGGATGGGGGAGTGAGCTGGCAAAATAGGGTACTTGGATAAGGATATGGTCAAGGGGGATAATGATGAGGAAAAGGCTTATAATGATTATTTCCATTCTGTTTTATGCAGGAATGCTTTTTATGACATATACGGCGAGAACCCTGCATGAGGCAGGATTGCCCCATGTGATGGTATCGGAACTGGATTATGGGCTGATTACGGATCAGAATGGGAAGGAATCCTTCGGGGTTCTCCTCCCTAAAGAATGGTATCGGGGGGGAGTAATTTTTCGGATTACTAATGAAATGATTAATAATGAGTACCGGACAATTGCAAAAAGGGTGGATTCTTTGGAGATTGGCTTGGAAAATGACGATTATTATCAGGTGGAAAAAGGGCTTGGATCTAGGGAAAAGATTATTATCAGTGATTTGGATGGGGTGACGGATGGATGTGAAGTTTATATTGTAGAAGAAGGGAAATACGAAAAGACAGAATAAAAATTTGATGGTAAAATACTTTGAAAGTGGGGGAAAATGGTGTCTAAAAATCGAAAAAATCAAAAAAAGCATAAAGTTACCAGGCTGCACTGGAATATTAGGTGCATATTCTGCCTGTTGCCAAGCTTTCTTGGAATTGCAGTTTTTTTCCTTATTCCATTTGTGCGTGTATTGTATTATTCCATGATCAGCGACCAGTTTCGAAGAAAATTTGTATGGTTTGATAATTATGTAGAAACGATAACGAATGAGTTTTTTCAGCTTGCGATGAAAAACAGCCTGTTATTAATTGTAATCGGTGTTCCGGCGCTGATTTTTCTTGCACTTATTTTATCCCTTGTATTAAGTTTTGGATTAAAGAGATTGCCCTTTTTACGGGATGCGTTTGTGTTTCCAATGTTGGTTCCGACCGCAGCCGTTGTGCTGGTATGGCAGCAATTTTTTCATGGGTTGGATTCCGTGTTACCTGTTTATCTCCTATTTATATGGAAAAATCTGGGTATTTGTGTGATTCTCCTAACTTCTGCCTTAACCACATTAGACCCGGAGATTTATGAGGCGGCACATATGGATGGGGCAAAGTCATTTACGATACATACCAGGTTATCGATCCCAATGGTCGCGCCGACCATATTTTTTACGGTGTTGCTTTCAATTATGAATTCTTTTCGAATTTTTAAAGAGAGTTATTTGTATTATGGTTCGAAATATCCGCCAGATTATGGTTATACGCTGCAATTCTATCTAAATAATAATTTTTTGAAATTTGACTACCAAAAGTTAGCAAGTAGTTCGGTATTAACTGCCTTTTTAGTACTGATCCTTGTAGTGGTAGGGTTCTCTTTGCAAAGGAGGTACGAGCGATAATGGGAAGGAGTGGTGGAAAAAAACAAAAAGAACTGCGTAAAAAGAAGCTTTCTTTTTTTATGATACTCGTTTTAATTTGTGTGGCAGCAGTTATTTTTCTTGTACCAGTTGTGCTGACAGTACTGCGTTCTTTTTATACGGAGGAAAAAGTGTCGCTTGCGGGCTACCAGGAATTGTTTTTGAACTGTTTTCCCTTTTATAAGATGTTCTGGAATTCCGTGCTGTATGCAGTAACCATTACGGCTGGCGCAGTCCTGATTGCCGTACCTGCGGCTTTTGCCTTCTGCTTTGCAAGATTTAAGGGAAAGCGTCTGGTCTATGTGCTTTATATTGTCCTGATGATGATGCCGCTTCAGGTTATGATTCTGCCTAATTATATCGGGCTGCGTGATCTTGGTCTATTGAATACAAGGGCTGCGGTAATATTGCCATTGATTTTCTCGCCGCTTGGTGTGGTGGTATTACGGCAGTATATGGATGGCACCGAAACTGGGGTGATTGAAGCAGCCCGCCTAGAAACGAGTTCCTGCCTTCGGATTTTATGGCATTGTGTATTGCCGCAGTTAAGAGTGTGTATTTGTGCTGTGGCACTGTTTTTGTTTGCGGAAAGCTGGAATCTTTTGGAGCAGCCGCTGTTGTATCTCAATGAAGATTCTAAACGCAATTTGTCAATTTTCTTTAGTCAGACAGAAAAGTATGAGGGGGAAGTACTTTACCCGGCAGCGGTGCTGTTTATGGTGCCAGTCTGTCTGTGGTATCTGTTATATCACCGGGAATTGAAGGAAGGGTTGAAATATCATTAAGGGGGATAAATGGATGAAAAAGGGGAGATATGTTTGTTTTCTTGTATTTTGCATAACCGTATTTTTGGCTGCTTGCGGGAAAGAGAAGTTGGAACCTGGTGTTCCCTTGCAGGATGTCATAACGGAGTTTGAAACGGAAGGAACAGTCCGGGCAGTTACGACTCTTGAAGATGGCACAGTTTTTGTAATTACGGGAAGTCCATCGGGGTATCAGCTTGGCCGTTTTGATGGGGAGGGGAAATGTGTGTGGTCTTATCCCTTGGAAGGATATGGAAATATTGATTCGATTATTGCGGTAGAGGACGGAAAAATAATATATTTTGTCGGGCAGAAGGATAGTCTTTTCCTATGCTTGTTCGCATTACATACGGATACAAAACAGATAGATGAATTATGCGATTTTGGGTGGGATATTGCGCGCGCAAGGAAAATTGTACTTTTAGAGGATAAAATCTATATAATGGGACAGGAAAAAATGCAGTCGCATAGTGTTAGCAGTGATTCAGATTATGATTTTTCTCTGGGGGATACGCTTTTATGCTGCTCTATAGAGGATGGGGAATATTCAAATATGGAGTTTGAGTATCCAATCAATATTGCCGAAAGTGGGAAGGGAACCTTGCTTATCCTTGCTTATTTTCCGGATGAAGGGTATTGTTTTTTGGAATATAATCCGAAGGATGGTTCAACAAAACAGAAAGCAGAATTGGATCAGTATAAGTTTAATGATTTTGCGGTATGCAATAACGGGGACAGCGTGATTTATGATTATGTTGGAAATTACAGGGGACTGGTACTGGCTGATTTTGATAATTTGGAGCTGGAAGTTGATATTTATGATGACTCGATTGCTTTAGGATCCGATTCCAAGGTCTTTTATGAAAATGGCAAAGTATATCTTCAGGATGCCAGTTCGCGGAAATTAGTTGGATTTTTTTTGGATGATGTACAAAAAAAGAATAGGGTTGTCCGGTTGATTGCTACAAGCGAATTGTCGTATATTGCGCCTTATGGCTGTGGCTATGCCTTAGAACGTCAGGAGGAAGAGTGGGATAAAATTGCATTGAAAATGCTGGCACAGGATCAGGATTATGATATGTGCATGGGGTCTTCTGGCTATGCGAGAAGTCTTGCCATGCGGGACAGTGATGTGCTTTATCCTCTGAATGATCTGCCGGGGATTGAGGAATATTTTGACCGATGTTTTCCTTATGTCCGTGAGGCAGCAACAACTGAAACGGGTGAGATATGGATGCTTCCATTTGCTGCTAATGTCTATGCTATGTTAGTACATGAGGAGCGGGCAGCACAGCAGGGGCTAAACTTACATAATAATATGACCTTTACAGAATTTGTGCAGTTTGTCCAGGGACTTTCAGAAAAGGAACAGGGGATGTTTTTTGTGTATCCAAAAGAACTAGGTGATGATGTTCTCGGAAAGTATTTTGGGCGTTATACTTCTGTACAGGGAGAGAAATTTCTGGAATATATGGAAGGACTCCGGGTACTTTACCAGAAAGAAAATCTGATAAATCCGCCGGGAGATATTAATCAGGATATTTTGTTATGTTCAATAGAGCCGTTTGGAAGATACCCCATGTCCCTAGCTTATATGGGACGAAAAGGATTTTCGGTCTATAGCATTCCAAGTGGAGAAGATCTTGATAAAAATAATGTAGCCTTATATTATCTCGCAGTGAATAAAAAATCAAAATACAGAGAAGAGGCATTGTGTTATCTTGCAGATTTAATCGCTTATTTAATGAAGCAGGATGAACTTTTGCTTTTTAAGGACTATAAAGCAGAAGCTGGTTCCCGTGAGGAACAGATTTATAAATTATTTGAAAATGGAGAAGTATTTTTTGCGGTTGATGAGGATGTATACCAAAAAGATTATGAGGATGTGCTGAAAAGTGAATATCCATTAAAGGAATATGCACAAGAGGTAGAACGTAGGCTTCAGCTATATTTGAAAGAATAGAATGGTTAAATTTTGATGCCGATTATTTGAGAAAGGTGGAGAATTCCATACTCTCTCCATATTGTCATGTTATACTTATGACAAAGGAGATGTGCTGATGGCCACATTATTGATTGTTGAGGATGATATTGATACCAATGAAGCCATTTGCGAATATCTGTACGAGGCTGGACACAATACAATTTCTGCTTTTGAAGGTGATGAAGCGATTACTCTGTTCACTGGAAACAAAACCATTTGTAAAACAAGTCAGGTTCCCATACTTATGCTTACGGCTATGGAGGATGAATGCACCCAAATTGCTAGTTTTGATGGTATAGCTGATGACTATATAACAAAACCATTCTCCATGGTTCTCCTAGGGAAACGAATCGCAGCTTTGCTGCGCGGGGGCAATCCGGCTGAAAAGGTGGATATATGGACATGTGGTGACCTGACTGTAAGTTTCTCTGGTTATTCTGCCCATGATGCTATAAATGCTTAATGTCCTTTCCTGCAAAAGAAAACAAACGGCCATTCCAGTGTCGCCCTTTACAAAAGTTAATGCCAGCCATGGTAATACTAACATGATTATTGCAGATACTATAAGCCAAAAAAGAATTCTTTTCTCCCTTTTTGAAATTGTGTACCCATGAAAAATGAGCTTATAAATATACATTGCAAGCAGCAGATACATATTTTATAATCGAATATATAAATTGAAATTGTGTTGGAGGCATAATAAGGTGATTTCATTATATGAGATAGATTTTTCTAATCGGAATTTTTGGACAGGTTTTATTGCGACTTCTTTTCCAACTGCTTTGGAGGAGGAAACAGATATGTCATTAACCGAACTTATGATAGAGAACGGAATGTGTGATACGAGTTGGTGGGACAATTTCACAAAATATTATGACGGAGTTTTAGAGGAATCAGACGGTTATGTTGATGAACCGGAAACAATTATTTGCGAACTCGACCCAACTCAAATCTTAAAAATAGAATTTCACCCGGGGATACAGTATATTACATCAATGATAAACAAATTGCCTGTACAGGAGGGCATTACAATATTCAAGTGATTCCATTCAAAAAGTTATTGAACTCTATAAAAGACAAACAAATATTTCTTTTATTATTGCCTTTAGCGGTTATCGACAGTCCGGATAAAGACAAAGCAGCACAAATCATATCAAATGTTTTGCAGGGAATCTTTGATAAACGCTTATGCAGTCAATATGCAAATTGTATTGTAAATGGCTTAATGTCAGAATGACAGATTTCAGTTTCAGGAAATGTCAGGTATAAGCAACAATGTTAATAAGAGCAAATATCTTTGGAACCACAGCATATCCTGCATTTACCTTGCCACTGTTATACAAAATGTATCCTGTACCAACAAATGTCAAAATGATAAATACTATACTTAACGCTAAAGTTGTTCTTTTTATAATATCATTTCTTTCAACTCTGACTTGGAGTATTTCTGAATTTTCTTTTCTTTGAAAAAGTGAAATTATCCTATCAGAACCAATTAGCTTTTTCATTTCTAAATTGTGGTACATCACTTTTTTGATATGGGTTATAATTATTCAGATTGCAGCCAAACTCTTTTAGAAATTTTATTTTGTTATCAGGTGTCCATTCGATAAGTGATATTCCGTCAAATTCCTCGATATTGCTATTATTCATTTGGTTCTTAAAATACCATTCTACTATTGTCTGATTTCCCTTATGAAAATACTGTTTTATATCCCATACAAGAACTTTTCCACGGGTATTCCATTCTTTAAACCAATGTGTTACCATTGCGCGGTTTTCGTATTTTGGACTCCAACTTTCAATGTAAACCACATCTTTTGCAAAAATAGTATCTATTCCTAAATCTTTTTGCTGTAACCACATATCAAACCACAAGCGAATTATTTTTTCTCTTTCCTTCATAATGGGACACCTCACAACGATTGATTTTTTTCCCGAATAGCCAGTTCCTATTATATGTTATATTAAATCAAAAATCAATATGGCGCAAAAAAATATTGCAACACAAAAATGGCTGTAATTAAGGCCTTAAAACTATATTGGGGTGCTGGTCTTTTCATTACATGTTACGATGCACCTTTCTTTTTGGATATGTCTACACAGCACACACATAACCAAAATTATTTTTATTTCATAAAAAATGGGATTGAACAAAAATATTTAATGGAGTAAAGTTTACAAAAGAGTGCATGGAAAGCGAGGAAAATAATTGTTTTTTGATTTAAACTGATTTGCAGGAGGTAAAGATATGGAATGGTTGAAAAATCTAAGCAACGCCATAGAGTACATAGAAGATAATCTTG
>CAMWUU010000153.1 GCA_947177515.1 uncultured Lachnospiraceae bacterium | reverse complement strand
AAATCTTACTGATTGATTCCTTTTACAAACATCTGCACACTTTCTTTAATATACTCATCCTTTTCCATCTCGGTAAGCTCTTTTCCGAACGATGCATTTAAAAACGTATAGCCAAATGTTGCCGAAAATACTGTTAATGCCAGCGTCTTAAAGTCCTTCTTTGGTATTTTTCCCATCACGCACATCTTATTTAGGTAATCGGTAAATGTCCCCAAAAAAGCCTGTGGAACTTTCATAATAAGCTGTTTGGTTTCCTCATAGATCTGTGGTGCCCTAAGACCGATTGACAGATTGACAAAATCCGGTGTCATCCTGTCCATATATGCCCTCATAAACATTTCCAAGTCTGCCTGTAAATCCCACTCTATCTTTTCAAAAATCTCCGGTATAATATTCGCCCGCCAGCCTGCCTGGTTTGCCCCCTGTAAAACAATATCCTTTTTGCTCTCAAACTTGCGGAATAAGGTACACTCATTTACACCAGCCATCTTCGCAATCTCTTTCGTAGTTGTTGCAACATACCCCTTGTCCCGAACTAATGTCATTGCTGCATCAATTATTTTCTGACTTGTTTCATCCAAATCTGTCCCCCTCCTTCATGCAAGTACATGCTTTCATATTAACAGATGGAGTCACCAAAGTCAATAGTATCTTGCAGTGATGGTTGTCCTCCCTGCTTTTCTCGCCCGAACCACCCCCTGGCTGCTTACAGTTGCAACCGATCTTTTTGATGAACTCCATTTTACTTCTTTTGCATTGGATACTTTTAATCGCTGTGTCTGCCCAACTGACATCGAAAGCCCCGTAATATCTAGCGATGGTCTTTCTGCTGCATCCACACGGATATTTCCTGCAAATATCTGTGTAGCAAGCAGAACAAATGCCAAGAACAGTTTCCATATCCGTCCCCTTTTTTCCCGTTTCTTTTCACTTTCCCTGATTTCCATAATCATCATTCTCCTTTCTCATTTTCCGGATACTTGCTGTTTTCGTTCCGCAAGCCTCCCTTTTTCCTAATTATAAACAAAACGGAACTTTTTTGAAGTTCCGTTTTGTTTGTTAGTTTATACCCAAGGGTTATATCAGAACAGCAATCCTTTTTCATGGACAGAAAAATTTTTATCTTTTCGCCTGTAATTTGGTTAATGCTTTAATAATTCCCTCCCTATTCTTTGCCGTTTTCATAAATTTGGGGAGCCGGTCGGACTGGGAACGCATTGTTTTGTAAGTTTCATAAAAATCGCTCTTCACGGTACGTAGATCCGCTGTCAAATAATCGATCAAATATTGTAAGTGCTCCCTGTTTAACGCCCATATGACTTTTCCCCGAAAACCTGCCTGGAAATAAAGGGGATAATTAAAATAAGGATCCTTTGCATGATGTATCTCCTGAAATACAATACACGGCGGATTTATAACACTTGAAACATCTCCGATAACGGATTCTTCACAATAATGACATTTCAAACGTACCTTCTGCCCATGAACCTTATTCACAGGCATTGAAATCCGAAAATATCTCCCCGTTATTGTACATTGGGCAGTTATTTCAACCTCCCGGTTTCCCCCGGGTACAGTTTCTCTTTTGATATAACAGGACCCACACTTAAAAATTGCCCTATTACACTCTTTATCAAAATGGACAGTTGCCGCTTTCCCACATGCTGGGCAGAGCACCACCATCTTGGATAAAACCGAAAAAGTATTGTACGGTAAATCATAAAATTTTTTTACATTTCCCATTCCATTCCTTTCCCCTTCCTCCCTGATGTTTATAATAATACGGTATGTAATTCCTTTTTGTGTTTTTGATTATATCCGATTTCGTCCCACAAATCAACGTCAAAAAAGCGCCATTTCCCCTTCCCCCCACTCCCAATTTCCATAAAAACATTTCATCAAGGTATCCAAAAAGTACCACTGGTTTTAGGTACACCAACCAACATTTTCACAGGCATGTGCCCTTTAAAACAGAACAAATAATGTGGGGCACATACCCTTTATTTTTTGCAAATAGGGACTTGACAAAAAAATAACATCGTGTTATATTTATAGACAACATCATGTTATACATTAAGGAGTACAAAATATGATACCACCGACATCCGATGCTAAACTAGAATTTATGAAAATTTTTTTATCCATGTCCTTTTCCGGCAGTTTACTAATCCTGACCCTGCTTTTAGGAAAACGAATATTAAAAGAGAAAATCAGCCGACAATGGCAGTATTACATTTGGCTCATTGTTATTTTGCGGTTGTTGCTCCCTTTTGGACCGGAAACAAATCTGCTTGGGAAAACTTATCAGGCTTTTGACCAGTCTATCACCACAGCCGCTCCTTTACCGGTACAGCAGCCTACACTTAATATTCCTGAAAATGCCCCGATTCCTTCTGTTGGATTGGAACAGAACAATGAAAATACATATCCTCCTAAAGAAGATTTAACAGCGTCAAACCCTCTTCAAGATATTTGGTCGATGTTTACCGATCATATCTGGCTGATTTGGCTGGCAGTTGTACTGGGGCTGCTGTTAAGAAAAGTAACCATCTATCAGGGCTTTATACGGTATATCCATGCTGGATTGACCCCGGTTTCTGACATTGAAATTTTAGATCGTTTTTTTGTTGTTGCAAAACAGGCAGGTATGAAAAAGCCAATAGAACTATGTGTCAACCCGCTGATTTCCTCACCGCTGCTGATCGGCTTTTTTCATCCATATATCGTATTGCCAAGGGTGGATATTCCAGAAAAGGATTTTTTGCATATCGTCCTGCATGAACTGACGCACTATAAACGGCGGGATATGTTTTACAAATGGCTTGTACAGATTACACTCTGCCTGCATTGGTTTAACCCGCTTGTATATCTTATGAGCCGGGAAATTACAAAAGCGTGCGAATTTTCCTGCGATGAAGCTGTCCTCGCAAAAATCGGGTGCACAAATGCACAGGAATATGGGAAAACTTTACTCGATGCTATGGCGGCAGTCGGGAAATACAAAGAAAATCTCGGATCTGTCACTTTAAGCGAAAACAAACAGCTATTAAAAGAAAGGTTAGGTGCAATTATGAATTTTAAGAAGAAATCAACAGCAGTACATCTTCTGACAGGTGTGCTGACACTTTGGATGGTTTTCGGGGCAACTTTTATTGGTGTTTACCCAATTTCCGCAGCATCCAAACAGCCGTCTAGTAATCCTACAGTTTCTGGAAATGAAAATACCACACCGATGGAAACCGACACACACAGTAATAAGTATTCTTTAATAGTCGAGCGATCCTATGAAGCCGGCAGTCTGCCTTTGTTCCAAATGGCCTTCCCCCATCTGGACGAGGAAACACAAAACAAATGGCTAAACCGGATTTACGAAGATGATAATATTGCATTTTTCGGAGCTGCCATTAATCTGTTTGACGAGGATTGCACCCAGATTCTGGATTTGGCAGAAACTGTTTATAAAGACAACAGCATTGCCTTTTTCTCTAACCTGGCCATGCATATGAGTGATAAGAAATTGGAAGAATGGCTTTACAGGGCACTTGATGACGAAAAGTGGGCTTTCCAATCCGTTCTTTTTAATGCGCTGGATCTGGACGATGAATTTGATAAACTAAAAGAAAAGCGGGAAAAAGAACAGGAAGAGGCACAAAAGGCGGAATACGGGGCGGCAGGTGTTAAAATTGAAGGAAAGAATTATTACTACCAAGACCAGCTTGTCAATGTCTTTCTGGACATCCGGCCTAACAAAGCCTTTTATACGCTGGATATGAACCCGAAAGGAACCGTCAATATCAAAATTATACGTGATATGGATAATAAAATCACAGGCGTTGCTTATATGACCGAAGAGGAAATAATTGAATTATTTGGCAGAAAGGAAGACGATCCGGATGATGTTGATGTGGAAACTATACCCATTGATTTAAAAACCGTAGCAGCCGGCGAAAGTATTTATCTGGGGGAATTCACATTGTACAATGGGGATAAAATTGAGTATGACATCTTAGCGGAAACGGGAAACAGAATGAAGGTCTTTTTCGTAAAGGGCAAACAAAAGAACGTCGTATATTGGTCTGTGAATAATCTGCGGCAACCGGGGGAAGCGCTAAAATGTACTGCGGATTTTACCGTTAAGCCTCCGGCAAAACCCGGAACCTATCGGCTGTACCTTCAGGCTCCGGATGACACACTAAGAAACGTCAAGGGCAGTATTTCGATTACAGCAGCGGACAATTAGAATGGTATTTCAAAAAATTCCAATTTCTTTAATCTTCCCATAAAAAAGGGGGCAGGACTTTCCCTTTGTCCTGCCCCTTTTTTTATGGCACGGCATCCACACCGACCACAATAATCCCAAGCACTTTCTTTTTCCACGCATCAAGCTGCTCTAATTCCTGTCCGATCTGCGGATAAGTAGTTTTTTCCTGTTCTTCCACAAGCACCACATAATCCGCCTCCATCACCGCAGACACAGCAGATGCCTCGCCCAGTATATTCGGGACAGCCTTTGCCTGATATTGTTCCTCCCAGTCCATATCAGAAAGGAGCTTTTCCATCCCCTGCGCGGAAATGTTGCCGGTAAAGGCAATGATCTTCTTTTCCCCAGCATCCCCCGCCTTTTTCATCCCATGGACAGTCTGTTTTCCATCTTCTGTCATATCATCCCCAGTGCCAAAAACAGAAGTTTCCAATGCCATCAGTTCTGCCACCATACTTTGTGCCGCAACCTTCGCTAAAGCTGCCGCGTCCCGCTCATATAATACAAGTCCACCCATTCGCGCAAACATCCGGTCAATACCGACCCAGATGCGCCTGCCATGCACCTTTGGTATCTGCGCAATCACACGCAGGCCAAACCGGTTTTTCAGATCTTTTGCGTCCTGGAGTTTTTCTGACATTATATACTGAAAAGCACAAAATACTGCCATAAGCACCGCGCCAATCAGGAAGCCAAGAATAAACTTCTTTATGGAATCCTTTAAAATCCTTGAAACCGTATATTCCTTCTGCGGCTCCTCGGAACGCTCCCACTTCGCATATTCCTCTGCCTTTTCCTGAAGTTTAATACTCAGATCAGAAACATACTGGATATTCGCCTTCTGCCACTCGTCAAGTTCGAGGTTCACCGACTCATATACTGCCTGGTTAACCGGGTTCAGTTCGTGTTCCCCGATGGCTTTTACAATCTCCGGCTGCTTTGCAACAATCCCTTCTAACGCGTAGGTCAGGATTTCCTCACAGGACTGTGCATCCACATTCTGCACGCTAAGCATCACCATCCGGTTGTCATAATCCGGGGTGATTATAAGCACTTCTTTTAAATAACGCAGTTCCACCGGCTGTGATAAGTGGTCTAAAATATACTGGTACATATCACCATTCATCATATAGGTAAGGTAGGACTGCAGGATGCGGTTTGAAAGGTCGATATTCTGGTAGGTCAGTTCTGGCACAATCTGGTAGTCCGTTGAGATATACAGTTGCAGGGAAGCGTTAAATTCGCGGTACGGGTTAATCTTCATCCGGATGGAATCCGCATTGTAGGATTCCCGCTCCGTGCGCGTTTCCTCAAGGTTTGCAATCTCGCGCAGCAGGGTTTCACCAGTGGCGCGGAATGCGGTCAGTTCACGTTCAAAGTTTTCTTCCGCTTTTTGGATATATTCTGCGTCAGAAGTCTTTATCCTTTTCAGGGCAAAATTCCCCGCCCCGGCAAGTAGTGCAATTATGATGGCAACTAGGAAGATTTTCCGCTAGTCCCTGAAAATGCGGTAGAATACTTTCCCGATGCTGATTTCTTGTTCGTATGTTTGTTCGTTCATTATTCTTTGCCTCCCAAAAAACTTTAAATTTTTAACTTAATATATTGAACTTTTCCCTGTGCTACATTCCTTAAATGTATCCCATATGGACTATTTCCATATCGTTCTACAGACTCCCATAGTTTTTCTTCTGTAACCCATCCATTTCGGAAGGCAATCTCTTCCGGAGCCGAAATAATAATACTCTGACGGTTTTGAACCATCCTGACAAAATCCGCTGCTTCTGCAAGACTATCCACCGTTCCCGTATCCAACCAGGCAAATCCCCGTCCTAACATCTGGACATCTAAAATACCATCTTGCAAGTAAAACCCATTCATAGTAGTAATCTCCAATTCTCCCCTACTTGAAGGTTTGACTCGTTTTGCTATAGTACTCACTCCGGGAGGATAAAAATACAGGCCTGTAACTGCATAATTGCTTTTCGGATTCTGAGGTTTTTCTTCAATAGAAAGTGCTTTTCCCTTTTCATCAAATTCCACAATACCAAACCTTTCAGGATCACTCACAAAATATCCAAATACAGTTGCTCTTCCATTACATTCGGCATTATTTTTAGCCATCCTAAGTGCAGTACTAAAACCATTCCCATAATAAATATTATCACCCAATACCATTGCACAAGCATCACCGCCAATAAACTCTTCCCCTAAGATAAATGCCTGCGCCAATCCATCCGGTGAAGGCTGGATCTTATACGTTAATTTTATACCATACAAAGAACCATCCCCTAAAAGTTCTTCAAAATCGGCGTAATCTGTTGGGGTAGATATAATCATTATATCTTTTATCCCTGCAAGCATTAACGTAGATAAAGGATAATATATCATCGGTTTATCATATACCGGCAATAATTGTTTTGACGTTACCATAGTCAGGGGATATAACCTTGTTCCTGCACCTCCAGCTAATATTATGCCTTTCATACTAAACTCCTTTCACTAAATATATTGCTTATTTTAGCGACGATAATCCTCTTACATATTTCTTCATCTTGTTTTTATTATTTCTCTTCCATAAACTTATCAATTTTTCGACACATCCACCCATATCCCCTTGTTCCCATAACCAATCGGTGTAAATACTTAGAACGTAATAAATCAAATAACATTACAATCACGAAAAATATAATCGTCACCACTAACATGTATATAAAAAATCTTATCGCTAACATATCCTTACAATTATTTAATTTTATAATATTCCCCCACAAAAAATCTTTAAACAATGGAACCTCATGTGCACAATAAATAGCAAAAACACTTTTTGCCAATGTATTTACTTTCTTTGAATAACATGGTTTTATCTTTTCCACTCCTAAGAAAATTAGTAATGATATTAATAAATTTGGTAAAGCCTTATAGTCTATTACCCACAGTCGCATTAACTTATAACCATAAAAGGAAATATTAATTCCCGCAACGCTTATATCATAATTTTGAAACACCCAAACCAACAAAACTAAAATAACATAAAACATCCCCCCCATAACTAAAAGCATTCTTGCTGAAATTTTCTTCCACCAGTCCTGTTTCATAGGACTATATTTATTTTTTTTCAAAAACCAGACAAAGAAATAAATAAAGTTAAACCAAGCAATAACCACTATACGTGTATCCTGTAAACTCAAATAAGAAGATTGAATTACAAAAAATACTATATGTAAGATAACAAACTGCAACATCCTCCTATCACTAAGTTTCTCGCATATACTTTTTAAAACTGGCATAAACAATACCCATGTAAGATAGGCCGAAGGATACCATAACTGCCAAAAACTTATTGGTAACAATGAGGTTAGCAAAGTAAATAAACTTGCATTGGGAGAAACACAATAACCTGCTATACTTAATAGAACAACATAAAAAACAGTTTCTAACCAGATATCCACGATCCTCTTTGCTTTATACTCCATTTCCACCATAAACCATGCACTGATTAAAAGAAAAACAGTAACTGATATACGCGCACCACTGCCCATTAAATGAGCTATAAGTTTCGTACTCATATATTTCGATAC
>CAMWUU010000152.1 GCA_947177515.1 uncultured Lachnospiraceae bacterium | reverse complement strand
GATAAACGCCTCTCTCCTTATCCGCAGTTACACCAAACGCTTCATAAATCTTTAAAAATGCAGGATCCAATTTTCCTCCTTCGTAATTTCCAAATTTTCCCATTTCTCCGCCCGTTTGCTCCGCCTTATAAATACTCCAGTCTTTTGCCTGCGCTTTATTAAGGGTCATGACCCCTTCCTCTTCGCTCGATTCTCCCAGATCAAATTTTGAAAAACTTGTCATCAAAACTCCGCCATCCGCATCCGGCAGTGAGATCCTCCCACCATTTTTAATAAATTCCAGATTTTCATCCAACTGCCGACAGGCTTCCTCGATTTTTTCTTCATCCCATTCATACCAGCCTTCGGTCGAGTTAAAGCCCCACTGCCCCGCCATGGAACGGTATTCTTCCTTCATTTTCTCCGCATACTTCTGATATTCTTCATAACTGTACCAGATCTGATCTGTTTCCGGGAGTATAAAATTATCCGCAAGTCCTTCCTGCATATATCCCGCTACAAATTTTTCCTCTACCAATATATCATTTTCTGTTACGGAGTCAACCATATCCGCCCGGTTCATGCTTTCTGCTTTTTCCCGCAGCTCGCTGTTCATCCGCTCAATATCGGAAGCCTTTGCATAAAGCTGGGAACCCTTGCTGTTTACAAGCGGTGTTCCGTCGGCATTGTAAACGGGGGATGGCTTTTCAGCCTGCTTGCCGTTTTTCACTTCCCTAATCATATCCTCTATTTCTGCAAGCATCTGTTCCGCAAGCATCCGGTCTAAAGTCCCCTTTTCCAATTCCTCCATAATCTCATTGCGTTCCTTTTCCATAGCCTCTTCAAATTCCTCGGGGGTATAATAGGCTGGTTCACAAATATACTGTTTCACCGTGTTCCTGCCATCCGAAACAGCATTCTGCCCCATTCCCTCCAAAAGTTGCTGCGGTGTGTTTTTATTTTCCTTCGCCCCGGCAAATACCGTTGTTGTCCCCGCAACTAATATTACGGACATTGCCACGCCAAACATTGATGTTTTATTTAATTTCATAATCGCTCTCATCCTTTCTTTCACTGCATTTACGCCAAAACCGGTTACAGTCGGCGAAAACATCCTCTTTTCCTCATAATTCAAAAGAGCCAGGGCATAATCCTTTTTCCTGCCGTCCTCAAAGCGCTGTATCACCGCCTCGTCGCAGGAAAGTTCAATATCCCTGTTTGCCAGAAAATACATTGCTAAGACAAGGGGATTGAACCAATGAAGCGCCACCACCGCCACTAGCAGCCATTTATAGAGAATGTCAAGGCGGCGGATATGCACTGCCTCATGCTCAAGCACCATCCGAAGCTGCCTTTCGTTCTCCCAGTCCGTATTCTTTGGCAGGACAATAACAGGGAAAAACAGCCCATAAGTGACCGGCGCAAAAATCCGGTCGCTGACTTTAATTTTCACCCTGCGACAAAACAAAGTCCGCTCCAAGGTTCCATTCAGTTTTGGCAGGGGATATTCTACCGGAAGCGCTGTAGAATAAAGCAATCTGGCACGCAGATGGGAAAGCAGGAAATACAGGGAACTTGCAAGCACACCGGCGAGCCAGACAACCAGAAAGATTGGACGAAGTTTTTCTGTCTGCAAGCTGTCCGTATCCTTTGTACCTGGCCGCAAGCCGTCATTTTCTCCGGAATTTTTTCCGTATTCTTCCGGCTCCCCGATATCTTTCCATCCCTTAATAATATTTTCCCCCTTTGACAGGGGCGCTTTATCAGAGGTTATCTTCTGATCAGACTGTTTGCTGACATCATTCCACACATTCGAATTTTCCCTATCGCTATTCCCATTCTGTCCGCCCTGGCCAATTCCATTCCCATCCCCTGTTTTCCCATTTTCTCCCACAGGAACAAGCCGTCCTGTATCTGCCTCCTCCATTGAATTTCCCGCAAACATACTTATTATCCAGGAAATACCATCAGGTGCATCAACGGGAATGATTGGTGCAGAATACGGGATTAAAAGCCGCAAAATTACCACTGCCCACGCCGCCTGGAATGTAAATTTTGGCAGCCTGTGAAGGAAAAGCGCACGGACAAGAATCAAAACCGCAATCATTGCCGCTGCTAATAACGAACGCTCAAGTAATCCTGTCATTCCAAATCCTCCAAAAGCTTTTTCAGCTCCCCAATCTCTTTTTCTGTCAAGCGCTTGCTCCCGATTAAGGAAGCAACCAGTCTGTCCGCCCTCCCATTGTACATCTTATCTAGCAGTTCTGCGGTTTCATACTCCTGTGCCTGCTTTCTTGTCACAAGGGCATGGCAGACAAAATTCGGTTCAAAGCGCTCAATCGCCCCTTTGTCAATACATTTTTTCAGAACAGTGTAGGTGGTCGTCTTGCCCCAACCGACCTCCTCCTTCATCCGTTCCGCGATTCTTTTTGCTGTGCTGTCACCTTCCTCCCAGAGAACCTGCATAATCCTCAATTCAGAATCATAAAGCTTTATGTCCATTTTTTACCTCTTTTCTGCAGACCGCAGGTATGGTTTGCAGTGCTGCGTGAATCCGTTTGAAAGTGCGCTTCTTTCAAACTTTGTTTGTTGTTCGATTGCAATAGAACGGTTACAAGTTCATTCTATCGCAATCGAATGAACTTGTCAAGAGTTTTTTTCACATTTACGCAACCACATTTACATTAATCTGCACTATTACCTTTTGGTCTTCCAACCATATATTTTAATCCACCCATCCATATCTATATATATTTCAAACAAACCTTGCCCTGTCCGTAATTGACGTTTTCCCCATTCCCTGAAAAAACAAAAAACGAGCGGCATAATAATAGAAATTCCCGTTTTTCTATACGAAATTTGCTATTTGACAATCTTCCTCCACAGTGCTATGATTAAAAAAGACAATTTTGAAAAGTACAGCAAACATATTCTGCTGCCGATTGGAGGACCCCATGTAATCCGCATTCTGACAAAGAAATTACACAGACAAAGCGCCGGTTTTATGTCTTTTTCCGGGGCTGTAGTTTTTGTGTCTGTTTTTTCGGTTAGAATACGGAATAAAGTGCTTTAAAGGGGGATTCCTCTGCGGTATGACCATCTATTATGTGCCGTGCGGGGATTTATTCCGCGTGGCATTTTTTCTTTTCCGTTTCTGACTGACAGCTTTTTCATGCATCAACTATTTGACTTTCACATTATTTTTGTGTCAGAATGGAGGAAAATTATGGAACAGATTTTTAAATATCCCCGTACCAGACATCTTGAAGGTTCCAGGGAACAGGCGGGGGACGAAGATTTAACCTGTGCAGGATTCGGGGAAATTGCAGGGAAATACCTGGTTTTGGAGGAAAAAGTGGACGGGGCAAACTGTGGAATCAGCTTTGACCCGAATGGAAAAATGCTGTTGCAAAGCCGCGGCCATTATCTGACCGGCGGGTATGGCGAGCGCCAGTTTGATCTATTTAAGTTATGGGCGGGCTGCTTTGAAGCACAACTCCTCTCCCTGCTTGACGATCGATATGTGCTGTACGGGGAATGGCTGTATGCAAAACACACTGTGTTTTATGACAAACTGCCCCACTATTTTATGGAATTCGATATTTACGACCGGGTGGAAGGAAAATTTTTTTCCACCAAAAAACGCAGGGACTTTTTACAAAATTCCCCGTTTATCCACTCTGTGCGTGTACTGGCGCAGGGATATTTTAAAAATACGGAGGAAATTGCGGGATTTATTGGCGAAAGTCTTTTTATCTCACAAAACCGGGAAGATAATTTCCTTTTACAATGTAAAAAGGGCGGTGCGAAACCGGAACTGGCACGGGAACAAACGGATCTTAGCGGAATCATGGAGGGAATTTACATTAAGGTCGAGGATGGGGATTATGTGACCGACCGCCTGAAATATGTGCGTGGCTCCTTCCTGAACACCATCCTTGATTCAAAAACCCACTGGATGAAACGTCCTCTTATTGCCAATCTCCTAGCGGACGGTGTTGATCTCTTTGATGAGGGGAGGAGGTAAGCTAGGATGAGTGAAACAATTTTACAGGCTATCCGCCGGGACGGTTTTTCATTCCCCTCACTCACTGCCCGCTGCCCGGAACTCCTTTTGCTAAAACAAGTCCCACAAAATCCCGCCTATCATGCTGAGGGCGATGTATACTGCCATACTGGGATGGTATGCGAAGCTTTGGTAAACCTGCCCGAATGGCAGAATCTAAGTGCTACGGAACAGGAACTATTATTCCTTGCTGCTGCCTTCCACGACATTGGGAAGATCTCCTGCACAAAGTATGAAGACGGAACCTTAGTTTCGCCAAGACACACCTTAGTCGGAGCAAAACTTTTTCAAAGAACTGCCTACCGGGAAACAGAACGCTTCCTATTAAGTTTTGCCCAGAGGGAATTTGTAACAAATGCCATCCGCTATCATGGCCTTCCGGTCTGGTTTTTTAAAAAAACCAGACCGGAAGCAGAGCTATTAAAAGCGGCGGAATGCATTCCCCTCCGACTTTTATCTCTGCTTGCTAAGGCGGATATACTTGGGCGGCAAACCACACAGAGTGATTCCCTGATGAGTCAGGTGGAATGGTTTGCAGAGTATGCGGGGGAATTAAATGTGCTAGAACATCCCTACCCCTTTACAAATCCCTACACAAAATCCTGCTTTTTTCTGCAGGATGACCTGTGGCAGGGTGCCACCCTTTACGACAGCACAGAATTCGACGTGACCCTGCTTTCCGGCCTTCCCCTCGTTGGAAAAGATCACTGGGCTGGACAACAAAAACTTCCCGTAATTTCCCTTGATCAGCTCCGGGAAGAACGAAAGCTTCCCCCCACAAAAGATTCCGGCAAGATCGCCCACCTCGCACTTACGCAGGCAAAAGGCTTCCTTTCAAAAAAACAACCCTTTATCTGGAATGCCACCAACCTTTTACAGGAAACCCGAAGAAAGCTAATCAAACTATTTGCGGACTACCATGCAAGAGTACGCATCCTCTACCTTGAGGTACCCTATAAGGAACTACTAACACGCAACCAAATAAGGGCGCGCCACATTCCCGAAAACGTTTTAGAAAACATGATCGAAAAACTAGAAATTCCTGCCCCCTGGGAATCCTACACCGTAGAATACCAAACCAAAAACCATCCCCCAACCTAACTCCCACACGCGCGCGGAGCCACCAGCCATTGCACCCTGCCATGTGAAAGGGGTAGCGCCCACCCCCCTTCACCACCCTCATGCCCCTTTCACATTGCATTAAAAATTTCTCGCATTACTACACGTAAAGTACACAATCTGATATTCCTTTGCAACCGCTGCAAGAAAATCCCCCCCTGCGGCAATCTTTCTGTCATCTAAGTTTACAAAAGGATCATCCATAATCAGCACCGGTTTTTCCTCCGGGTACATAGCATCAGCAAATGCAACCCGCAGCGCGATCCCAAGCAGATCGCGCAGACCGCGGCTCAATGTGCCTGCTGCCCGCTGCCTGCCAAATTCCTCCACCGTTACAGCCGTGTTGGCATCGATATGGAAATATTTTGCTGTTTCCCCGGCAAGCAGTTCATAGTATTTGCTAAATTTTTCCAGCATTGGTCCCGCATACTTTGCCGTCATGGACTCTTTTGCCATCCCAAGCTTTTCCCTCGCTTTTAACACAAGATTATATTTTTTCTCCTGAACTTCCTGCAATTCTTTTAACTGCAAAAGCTTCAGACGGTTTTCCTCCCAAGCCCCATATTGCTCCTGCAATTCCTCAAGTGCACTCTGATTCTTTGTCCCCTCTTCCCACACCTTCTTTAATTCCTCGTTTAAATTAAGGATCATCCCATGAATTTCTTCGAGCGACGGCAGGGATTCCCTTTCCTCCTGCATAGAATCCCACTCCGGATTAAGACTTTCCTTTAGGGGGATTTCCTTCATTATGGAAGTATCTTCTTTTGTTAAACCATCTTCCTTTCTAGGAAAATCCTCCGCAGAAAGTGCCTCCTGCTTAAAACTGTTTTCTGCCTCAAACTGCTCAAGTTCAAAAGCTGCGTGATCATAAGCCTTTTCCGCATCCTGATACCTCTTTACCGCATCCTTTATATCACCAAGCTGCGCGGATATATTGCCATCCGGCTCAAAACCATATTCCTCATAGAATGCAGCAATCCCGGAACGGATCTGCTCATAGCTTTCCTTTGCCCGTTCTAGTTTCTCCCACTTATCCATCAGGGTGGCATAGGTATTAACACGCTCTTTCAATGCATATAATTCCTTTACATAATCCATCCGCGGTGATACTTCCATATACCTTCCCAAAAACGCAGCAATATTTTCATCGGTCTGCGCGTGTTCCTTTCCCCCATCGTCAGCATCCCCATTTTCCGCCTTCTTCTTCAGGTTCTGGTACTCCGCAGCTTCCATCATAATTTCCTGCAGGGCAAGCTCCACCTCTTTCCCATCCCCATCCCCGAACTGCCGGCCATGCGAGGCAAGATAGGAGGCGGTACGTTCATCCACCCGCTCAATAAAGGCAGTATCCTCCTTTATGGTACGCAGCAGGTTCTCCATCTCCGGGGTTCCCCGCGTATCCTCATAAAGTCCTATCAATACCTTTTTGTGGATACTTATCGCCGTAGAAAGAAACCCCAGCACTGCCAAGGCAATCCCGGGAACCATGGAATACATCCATGCTGTCACTATACCGACCGCCATCAATAAAATACCGGCAACAAAAAGGATGCTGTATTTTCCTGCTGGGGGATTTTCATCTGAGGAGGTTTCATACAGGGCAGCTAGGGCTTCCTGGTTTGCTGGCAATGTTTCTTTTTTCTGGTTGCGCTGCGCCCAGCCCGCGGCAACCGCCAGGGCGTTCCCCCCTCCATCCGGGAAATAGGGTTCAAGCTGCCGAAGCCGTTTTAATTCCGCCGCACTGATTCGCCCGTCTTCCCTTTTTGAGCGGCCTAATCCGGAAGCTTCCCGGATTTTCCCATCCAGTTCCTTAAATCCCGGTGCGCCGTCCGCAAAAATTTCCTCAAGGGAAGCAAATTCTTCATTTTCCTCCTGGCTAAACCAGTACAGCTTCACTCTTTCATAGGCCTTGCCAAGTTCGATGCACTTTGCAATCTGCTCCTTTATCAGGGCAGGCTCCGGTATTTTCCCCGGAAAGCGCATCCCCGCCTCCTCCCATTCCCTCTTTTTCTCCGCCGCCGTTTCCTTTAGATGCCGCCACTCGGACTCTTCCACATAGGAAGACTGCCTGCGCGAAACATACTCTTGCATCCTTCCCGCTTCATTCAACTGCTCTTTTAAGTCCTCGTATGTTTCTTCCTGTGCCAGTATCCTGTCCCGATAAAGCGCTATTTCCGCCTCGATTCCCTCCCCTTCCCGAAAAACTCTCTCACACTGGGCGATTTCCTCCCTGCGCTTTGCTATCTGGCCAGAAGAGCGGGAAGGGTTTAGGGTACGCAGGATCTCTGTAAGTTTTGTATTTGCCGCATCAAAACTATCCAGGTCATTTACCTGGTCTGTCAGATTCCCAAGCTTTGCATTGATATCGTCCGTCGGAGAAGTTTCACATTCCCCCTGGCCAATAAAAACCGTGCGCAGGAAGGATTCCCGGTCAACCGAAAAGATTTCCTCCCCAATCTTTTTGCTATAATCGCTCGAAGGCAGATTGGTTTCTACATCACGCAGTTCAAATTCATCCGCCTGCTCCCTGTCATAAAAAACTCGGGAAATCTCATACTGCTTCCCCTTTATTTCAAAAATAAGCTGCCCGCCAAATACCCCACCCTGCCAGGGTCTGTATTTTTTGCGCTCATTCTCTAGCAGATTCTTCTTCCGATCCCCATCAAGCCGATAGAACATTGCCCGGTTAAAGTCCGCAA
>CAMWUU010000151.1 GCA_947177515.1 uncultured Lachnospiraceae bacterium | reverse complement strand
GGGGAAGAGGAGGAGGAAGATAAGAATGCGGCGATTTTTTGGGATCCCTCTTCTGGAGAGAAGGCGCAGGTTAGTTGGTTAAGCCATTCCGACAGGATTGGTAAAATATTCTTAATACAGTCCGTTACCCTCCTTCGCCTATCGGTATCCGAAAGTTCTGACAGCCCGGTAAGCGCATCCGAAACTACTTTAATAAAAAGGAGCCTGTCACAGGAAAAATAAGGGATTGCAGCTTCATAGACCCCGGCTGCTTCCATATCAAAGAGCCGGGGAAGGGAATCTGCAAAATCCCCTGTGTCAGGTATGGGCGCTTTGGTGCAAACAGTTGGCAGGGTTATGACTTCGGCTATAGGGAAAGGGCAGCGGTACAAAAGTTCCGGGTAGCGGGTGCGCAAAGAAGACCCTTCTGTGATCCGGCAGAGCAAAAACGCTTTTCCAAGTGTTTCTTTTACCGCACATCCTGCACACCCTGCGGACAGCAAAAGATCCTGTCTGCCCGGCGGGTAAGCCGTAAGCAGGGAAGAAACAGCGGTTGCCGCGCGTAGCGCCCCTTTACGGGTGATCAGCAGTAATACTCCCTCGCCCGTAAAGAGATCAAAATGAGGAAAATCCGGTTTGCGTTTCAAATTGTATTTTTTTAAGAAGGGCAGTGCCTCTTCATAAAGTGCGGTTACAATATAGAGCATAAGGCCTCTTTCTTAAAAGCCCTTTTTGGGCAAAATATTTTGCATCAATTATTTCTGGTATTTGTGTGGATTAGATTTACCAAGCATTGGATATGAATATGGACTGCACCGGGCACTTTCTGTTTCTAGGTTACTCCGTATGGCAGATAAGCGCATGATCCCCAAAAAATTTTTCAGCTACAAGGACAATGCCATCCTCATCGTTTGAAGCGGTAACATAATCCGCCCGTGCCCGCACGGATGCCTGTGCATTTGCCATCGCAACGCCAAGCCCCGCGTATTCAATCATGGAAATATCATTAAAACCGTCACCGCAGCAGACCATTTCTGTCCGGGTAAGAGAAAGCTTGTCAAGCAGTTTTTCCAGGGATTTTGCCTTGTCCACATTTGGCGGCATAAATTCAAGGAAGTATGGCTCAGAACGGTAGATGCTAAGGCGTTCCCCAAATTGTTTTTGCATCCTGCGTTCAACCTCAGCAAGGTATTCCGGTGCCCCAGTCATCAGGCATTTATTCACTGGGAAGGTAATGTAATCTGCGAAATCCGGCACACGGCGGATAAGAAGACCGTTAATCTTAGCCTCCAATTCCATATATGGATCAATGGGTGTTGCCGCGATCACATCGTCCCCCTCATAGGAGATAAGCCCTGTGCCGTACCCGATGGCAGCACGGTATATCTCAGAGATTGCCGACGGAGGAAGTACCTGCTCGTAAACGGTTTCCCCGCTGCCGCAGTCCGTGATTTTTGCGCCGTTAAAAGAGAGGATAAAATTATGGAACTCGGAAAGCCTGAGTGCTTCTTGAACCATTTTTGTCCCGGCTGTTGGCCGGCCGGAGGCAATTGCCACACGCACACCACGTTTTTGAAGATGGTAGAGTGCCTGCTTAGTGGCGGGTGTGATTTCTTTTTTCGAGTTGGTCAGGGTGCCATCAATATCCAGCACAAGTATTTTATATTTCATAATAGATCTCCATTTCTGGCTTTATGTACTTTTAAGGGATTGGTTTTGTTTAGAAAGCCTGTTATATCATACAGGAAAACATAAGTTTTGTAAAGGATTTTTTATTTTTCTTGCCGGTGATATAAAAGGGTAAAATAATTATAAAGAAGTGAGATATAAAATATATTAATATAATACTCCATAACTTTTGAAAAAATCCTTTTGAGGTGGGGAGAAGAGGATATCCTAAAATTTGCAGAAGCCTGAAATTATTCTGAATATTTTATCCGCGCGTATCATAATGTAAATTATAGCTATAGTTCGAGGATGACGGGCATGGAAACGGACAGGATCACAAAGGTCAGGACATCCATGTCTGTATAGCATCGAAAAGATGCTATGCATCAGTAAGATGTAGTTCATCGAATAATGCGCAGGAAGGTTTTTGCAGGCACGGAGGTAGGGGAATGGCAATGGCGGCATATACCCGCAGCGCAGAGGAAGTGGTGCGGGAACTAAAAAGTAGCAAGGAAGGGGGCTTATCCGCGAAGGAAGCGGCAAAACGCCTGAATCAATACGGAAAAAATGAATTCACGCAGAAAAAGAAAAAAAGTTTCCTGCGCCGTTTTTTTGAGCAGTTTGAAGATTTTATGATCCTTGTGCTGATAGCGGCGGCACTTATTTCCTTTGCCGCTTCAGTGTTTGAAGGGAATACGGATTTTACGGATCCGGTGATTATCCTTGCTATTGTGATCCTAAACGCCATCCTGGGCGTTGTGCAGGAGGAGAAAGCGGAAAAATCCCTGGAGGCGCTAAAAAAAATATCCGCCCCGACGGCGGTTGTGTACCGGGATGGCGTGCGCGTGGAAATTGCTGCGGGGAAGCTGGTTGTGGGAGATATTATTGAAGTGGAGGCGGGTGCATACGTCCCAGCGGATGCCAGGCTTCTTACCTGTGTTCAGCTAAAAATAGATGAGTCGGCACTAACCGGGGAATCCCTGCCAGTAAAAAAATCTGCCGACAAGGTGTTTGCGGAAGGGACACTGCTTGCCGAGAGGGCGAACATGATCTACTCAACGAGCATTGTTACAAACGGCCATGCACTTGCTATTGTAACGGAAACTGGCATGGGTACGGAAGTCGGTAAGATTGCCGATATGATCCTGAACGATGAAACACCGCAGACCCCGCTGCAAAAGCGCTTAGCAGTGACCGGGAAATGGCTTGGCATCGCGGCACTTCTGATCTGTGTGGTAATCTTTGCGATGGGTGTGGTGCAGGGGCGCGGACTTTTTGATATGTTTATGACAAGCGTAAGCCTTGCAGTGGCGGCAATCCCGGAGGCACTTCCGGGAATGGTAACCATTATGCTCTCGCTCGGCGTGCAGCGCATGGCAGCAAAAAATGCCGTGGTTAAACGTCTGCCCGCTGTGGAAACCTTAGGCAGCGCTACCTGGATATGTTCGGATAAAACGGGAACACTGACGCAAAATGAGATGACGGTCGTGCGTGTGTGTGACGGGCAGGCAGTGCTTGCCCCACAGTCGGAACGGGCAAAAAAAATCTGTATGGCGGCAGCACTGTGCTGCAATGTGCAGGAGCAGAAAGAACGTGGGAAGTTGGTGTATTCCGGGGAGGCAACGGAACTTGCAATTGTGCGGGCTCTTACGGGGGAAAATATTTCCTATGAAAAGCTTCGTTCGGCAGCACCGCGTATAAAGGAAATCCCTTTTGACTCGGTCAGGAAGCGTATGACCACTCTACATAATATGGCGGGGAGCACTTTTTCCGTTACTAAGGGCGCGCCGGATATTCTGCTTGCGCGCTGTGCCTACTACGAGCGGGATAATAAAGTGTTGCCAATAACAGAGCAGGTACGCGAGGAAATAAGAAGGCAGAACCGTCTGCTAAGCGGGCAGGCGCTGCGTGTTTTAGCAGTGGCATACCGAAAAGACCAAAGGCAGGGTAGTTTAGCGGGAGCGCAGAATGGGGATTTGGAGAAAAATCTTGTATTTTACGGTCTTTTAGGGCTGATGGATCCGCCGCGTCCGGAGGCAGTAAAATGTGTGAAAATCTGCAGGGGGGCGGGGATTGTCCCGGTTATGATTACGGGGGATCATGTGATGACCGCCTGTGCGGTGGCACGCGAAACGGGGATTTTGGCAAATGAGAACGAGAAGGCGGTTACCGGGGCGGAACTTGACGCGATGGGTGAGGACGAACTGGCGGAAAATATCAGAAATTACCGTGTTTTTGCCCGCGTTTCACCGGAGCATAAAGTGCGTATTGTGAAAGCCCTGCAAAAATCCGGGGAGATTGTAGCAATGACGGGGGATGGGGTGAATGACGCACCCGCCCTAAAGGCTGCCGATATTGGATGCGCAATGGGACAGGGAGGCACGGATGTAGCAAAGAATGCAGCGGATATGGTGCTGATGGATGATAATTTTGCCACCATTGTGGAAGCGGTGCGCGAGGGGCGCGGCATATATGATAATATCCGCAAATCCATCCATTTCCTGCTCTCCTGCAATATAGGGGAGATCATTACCATTTTTGCTGCCATTCTCTGCCGTATGCCATCCCCTCTTGCGGCGGTGCAGCTTTTATGGGTAAACCTGGTGACGGATTCGCTCCCGGCGATTGCGCTTGGGGTGGAACCACCGGAGGAAGGAATTATGAAGCGGCCACCCATCCCGCCAAAAAAAGGGATTTTCGCAGATGGGCTCGTCGGTCAGATCATATTAGAGGGTGCAATGATCGGGCTGCTTGCAATGACCGCCTACCTGATCGGCGGTTCCACCTACGCTTTTGCGGTACTATCCTTCTCGCAGCTTTTCCACGCTTTTAATATGCGCAGCCGCCGCTCGCTTTTTCAAATCGGTTTTTTCAGCAATATAAAAATGGTGGTTGCATTTTTGGTGTGCAGCTTTTTGCAGGCGGCGGTTTTAACTGTCCCGGCACTTGCAAATATATTCCAGGTTGTACCACTAAACCTTGCTGGATGGGGAACGGTACTGGGGCTTTCCGCTATGCCAATTGTACTTTGTGAATTACAAAAATGTCTATTTACGGAAAAGAAAAAATAAACCCATTTCATTATCGAAAAAGACATTGTATTTGCCTCCCAAAATCATTATAATGTCGAAAACAGTGGGGAGAGGGGGATTTTTCGCTGCGTTTATTCCCCTTGACGGCAGGTTGCGGATGGCCGTGGACATTTGCTGTCCCACAAAAGGAAGTCCGGACAGGGAAAAACGTCCATTATTCCTAAAATAAAACCGCAGCGGGGAGGCAGAATTATGGAAGTCAGTAAAAGCAAAATGCGCTGGCTGTGGGAGAACATGAAGGGATATCGTGCCCTGTATGTTTTGGGCATTTTGGGCACGGTGTTCTACAATGTCCTGCAGCTTACGGTGCCGGTCTTCTCGGAAAAGATTGTGGATTTATTCCTGACCGGCGAGGAGGCAGCAGAAAATCTGCTGACAAAAAGGGAACTGCTGGTTGAATTGATTGTGGGTATGGTGCTGGTGACGTTTTTGCGTACCATTATCGTATATGCAACCTGCATCAATTTCGAGCATGTTTCGCAGGGGGTGCTCTACCGCATCCGCAATTTCCTGTTTGCAAAGATTGAGCATCAGGATATGAAGTTTTATGACAATTACCGCACGGGTGATCTGATGACGCGCCTAACGGGCGACTTAGATGCGGTGCGCCATATGATCGCATGGGTTATCCGCATGATTATCGAGAGTTTTTCGCTGATGTTTGCGGCCGCGGTGTATTTCTTCTATATGGACTGGAGGCTGGCACTTTCGCTGCTGGCGATTGCCCCGTTCATCTTTATTATCATCGTGTGTTTCCGCAACCGTGTGGCACCGATGCATGCGCTCCTGCGTGAAAAACTTTCGCTGATGAACACGGCGGCACAGGAAAATATTGCCGGGAACCGCGTGGTCAAGGCCTTCGCTAGGGAGGAGTACGAGAAGGAGAAATTTGATGAACGCAACCGTGAATATTCGGAAACAAACCAGAAAACGGCGTTTGTCTGGCTGCATTTTTATCCTTATGTCGAAACCTTTGCAAACCTCCTGCCGGTTGTACTGCTCTTAGTTGGCGGTATGTTCCTGATTAACGGCCAGCTTACAATGGGGCAGTATGTGGCCTTTTCCGGACTGACCTGGGCGCTCGCTAACCCGATGCGCAATCTTGGCGGCATTATGAATGAGTTCCAGCGTTTTTCGGCGGCATCAAAAAAGGTAATGGAGATTTATTATTCCGAGCCAACGATTGTGGATGCGCCACAGCCGGTTGGGGCAGCAGTAGAATCGGGAAAAAGGGAGGACTTATCGGGGAAACC
The DNA here is from genome assembly GCA_947177515.1 of uncultured Lachnospiraceae bacterium. Lineage (GTDB taxonomy): Bacteria > Bacillota > Clostridia > Lachnospirales > Lachnospiraceae > RGIG4057. Next base: position 1,925 of record CAMWUU010000151.1, on the reverse strand, counting down.
AACCGATTTGCCAGTTTTGCATCTGCGTGGAAAGATTGAGTTTAAAGATGTCAGTTTTTCCTACGAGCACCGCCCAGTGCTGCACCATATCAGTTTCACGGCCGAGCCGGGGCAGACGATCGCAATTATGGGGGAAACAGGTTGTGGGAAAACTTCGCTGATTCAGTTGATCCCCCGCTTTTACGACCCGACGCAGGGACAGGTGTTAGTGGACGGTATTGATGTGAGGGAGTACAGGCTGCACGATTTGCGAAAAAATATTGGACTTGCTACGCAGGATGTACTGCTGTATTCTGATACAATCGACGGGAACATTGCCTACGGTGACAGTACCATGTCGCAGGAGAGGGTACGTCGTTTCGCGGGCTATTCGGCGGCGGAGGAATTTATTTTAAAGATGCCGGAAGGATATGATACCATTGTGGGTGAGCGCGGTGTCGGGCTTTCCGGCGGGCAGAAACAGCGCATTTCGCTTGCGCGTGCGATGGCAATCAAGCCGTCCATCCTGATTTTGGATGATACGACCTCGGCGGTGGATCTGGAAACGGAAAAACATATCCAGGATTCGCTGGAACATTTGGAGTTTACCTGTACCAAGATCATTATCGCACAGCGGATTTCCTCGACCAGAAAAGCGGATCGGATCCTGGTGTTAAAGGATGGCAGGATCGAGGAGGAAGGCACGCATGAGGAACTGATCGCCAAGAAAGGGTACTACTATGAGCTTGTTAAGCTACAGGGCGGTGAGGAACTGTTTGCAGCGCAGGAAATAGCCAGAAGCTATGGGATGCAGTCTGGCTTGCTAAGGGAAGCAGGGTCAGCCAGCCAGGAAGTACAGGGAGAACAGGACAGGCAAAGAAACGGGATAAAAAAGCCTGAGGCGCAAAAAGCCAGGGATTTGGAAGGGGGTGCGCAGCGTGGCTAGGAATACTTTTAAGGAAGATGAGGTTCTGGAAACACCATTTGATTTCCATCATCTTCTGCGCGCGTCGGTGTATGTGAAGAAATATATAAAACGAATGGTAATGGCACTGCTTATTAGCGCGCTTGCGGCAGTGACCGGGCTTTTAAACCCAATTATCGTGCAGAGGGCGCTCGATGTGGCCATCCCGAACGGGGATAAGGGGCAGCTTGTGGCGCTTGTGCTGTTACTTGTTGTAACCTATGCCATAAGCATTGCCTTTTCTGCCATCCGCTCCCGTATTATGACAGTGGTCGGGCAGAGCATTATTTTTGATATCCGCAAGGACTTGTTTGCACATTTACAAAAATTACCATTTCAATATTATGATGACCGTCCACACGGGAAGATTATGATCCGCGTGGTCAATTATGTTAATTCTGTTTCGGATATGCTCTCGAACGGGTTAATTAATGTGATCCTTGAAATGTTGAACATGGTATTTATCGTGATTTTTATGTTGATTGTGGATGTGAAGCTTTCTCTTGTGGTATTTGCGGGTGTTCCGGTGTTAGCCGCAGTACTCCGCTATATCAAGCGCCATCAGAGAAGGGCGTGGCAGCAGGTTTCAAATAAAAATTCCAACTTAAACGCCTATCTGCAGGAGAATATTACCGGGGCGCGCATCACGCAGATTTTTGCGCGTGAGGACGAGAATGCAGAGATTTTCGAAACACTTTCGGGCAAATGCAGGGATGCCTGGATGGGCGCGGTCAAATATTCGAACCTGGTCTGGCCAGCCATCGATGATATTGCAGTGGTTGTGCGCGCGGCCATCTTTGCGGTGGGGCTGTTAGTACTTGGGCCAGAAAAGGTTTCGATCGGCACGATTGTCGCGATTAGTTCCTATGCGTCCAGATTTTGGCAGCCAATTATGAATCTCGGCAATATTTTTAATAATTTTATTAATAATATTGCGTATCTGGAGCGTATTTTTGAAACGCTGGATGAGCCGGTAACGGTT
>CAMWUU010000150.1 GCA_947177515.1 uncultured Lachnospiraceae bacterium | reverse complement strand
AGTGTTAGATTGAATTTCGGCTGACGAATTCTTTATTTTAGACAGAATTAGAGGACAAAAAGTTGAGACAAGAGCGGAAAAGAGAAGAAGTTTAATTGAATCGGATGCTTTTGTTATTTCTAGTGGAAGAACAACGGAAGAAATAGATGAATATATAAAGGAGATGAGAGATAATGATAGAATTTAAAAAGTTTTCCTATAATAAAATAATTTTGAATTTTTTTCATGCACTTGGAATGTTTTACATTCCCTCATTTTCATTTCGTTCCAACCACCTCACAAATCTCTCATCTCCCCCTCGCAAATCTTCGTAGGAACCCTCACACAGAATTTCTCCTTCCCCCATCAGAACAATATAGTCAGCAGATTGTAATAAATCGGTATTGTGTGTTATCATAAGAACCGTTTTATTTGCCAATCTTTGGTGAAGCATCCTCCGAAAACGCGCTTCAAAATCAATATCCGTGTTGGATGTTGCTTCATCAAAAAGAAAAACTGGACGGTCATGTAACAAAGCCCTCGCCAAGGCTACTTTTTGTTTCTGCCCGCCGGATAAGAGAGAGCCATTAATACCAACCGGGACATCCATCCCCCTTTCCGCAACCAACCCTGAAAGCCCTACTTCATCAAGTACCGCCTGGATTGCCTCCTCCCCAAAATCGTGGTACATACAGATATTATTTCGGATCGTATCATTAAACAGGTAGATTTCCTGACTTACCACGGAAAACAATCCCCGATACTCCTTTAAGGGAATTCCTTCTATTTCACGCCCACCCAAAAGGATAGAACCACTCTGATAATTATAAAAACGCAAAAGTAATTTCACCAATGTAGTCTTGCCCGAACCATTCCTTCCAATTAAGGCAAGCTTTTCTCCCTCCGGTATTTTTAGATGAATTCCATTTAGTATCTCCTTCTTTTCTATTTCCATATTGTAGTGAAAAAAAACATTACGAAATTCTATATCCATTGGGTTTTCACCAACAACGATTTTTTTTGAAAGATTTTTTCTCCACAAAGATTCTTTTGCAGCGGAAGGATTTCCCTCCTGCTTATTTCCAACAGGGTTCTCTGTTTCCTCCTCCTGATCAAGAAATTCAAAAAATCTTGTGGCGGAAGGCAGGACATTGGTAAGGATAAATTTCAGGTTCAGAATGGATGAAAGGGGAGCCATCACATAGGAACTATAGCTAAGAAATGCATATAAACTTCCGACTGTCAAATCTCCCCTCACAATAAAAATCCCCCCAATCAGAAAAATAAGCAAATTTAAAATAGCATCCAGGGTTCCATCCGCCAGACTGCGGTATTGTGAAAGGGCATCCATATCTTTATGCGCGGTGATCTTCTCCCCATCCATTTTTAAAAATTCTTCCTGCTTCTTCTTTTCCAGGCCAAAAATACGGATATCCATCATCCCCGCCACCACTTCGCTGAACCAACGCGCATAAGCAATATTTTTTTCCAGAAAGAGATTCAGTTTCTTTTTCTGATACTTGCTATGGATATGTATAATCAGGTATTTTAATGGCAGCATGGAAATAAACAGAAGCGCTAGTCTTGTATCCATATAAACCGCTGCACCAATCCCTCCAGCAATGGTAAATACACTGGATATAATGGATAAGGTATTGGTATTTAGGATACTGCATATATAATTCACATCCACATCAATCTGGTTTAACAATTCCGATTGCCCAACCTTATGGAAATAATCAGCTTTTATCGCCAAGATATGACGAACCGCCTGCTCTTCCAAACGGAAACGAAAATCATACACAATCCCCAGACGCTTTCTTTCAATCCATAAAGAAAGCAATGCCGAAATCTGTCGAATGGCAAACAATATCAATATCATCCTGAGGATTACTTTAAAATTCCCCCTCATCAACCCCTCATCCATCAATTTTTTACTGATCATTGGAGAAAATAAGGACAGAAAAATAGAAAACAGGAGCGCAAGCATCAAAAGCACTATTTTCCCGCGGTATCTTCTTAATAATCCAAGGAAACGGAGTGTCGTCTTTTTATCCCTTACTGTCAATCGTATCTCCTCCTTTTATCTTTCCACATATCGGATTGCCCCTTCGTACAAAATTTTTTTAAGAATGCTTTTTATTTTTGTTTTTTCTATTTCTTTGATGTATTGGGAAAGGACTTCTTTCTCATCATTGCAATCGAACAGTTCCTTACCAAAAATATAGTGATCAATACATTGATACATCATTTCTCTTACATCGATATAATCCTTATAATGCTGCAGGGCAGTGATATATTCTTCCCTCATATTTTCAAATTTTTTTTCCATATAATCCAAAACAAAAGAAGCAATTTCCTCTCTAATTTGCCCGATGGACTCCCCTTTCCCATAGTGTTCTTTCTTTGCACTAAAATAGAATAACTCCTGCAACGGCGCAAAGAAATTACACTGACATCCTTTTTTATCCAAACAGTACGCTTCCTGACTTTCAAAGGCTTTTACAATCAAATCATGACAAAAATCATAATGAAAGTTTTCTTTTATATATTGTTGGTGTTCCATTTGGCTTTTCCATTCTACAATGAAAAAGTAATGGAGAAACATCCCTTCTTTTGGTATGAGTTGTTCTACTTCCGGTAGTTTTTTACAGGATAACTGGATGGGTGCAAGGGAAGTTAATATTAATTTTTGCCCTGTCCCATATTGAAATTTCAATTTTTTTATTTGCTCAACCCATGCAAAAGATACATCCCCCACCAATAAAATTGCCATTCGTTCCGGCACATACCAATGATGAAAAAACTGCTCCACTGCCTCAAAAGATAAATCAACAACAATATCCATCTCCCCAACTGGCAAATGGGAGCGGTAGTCCGTGTCTTCAAGAAAAAGTTTTAACCCCTGATAATCAGCTTTTCCCTCCTTTTCCTTCCATTCTTTTATCACATCCTGCTTAATCTCCGGCAGTTGTCCCGGATTCAAAAATTCCCCTAAAAGCAAGTGTTGGAGCCTACAAAAAACCTCCCCTATTCCTTCTTTTTGGAAAGCAAAAACATAGTTTGTTGAATAGTGGTTAGTATACGCCCTCCCATGATAACAAAAGGGGAATGGATTCCCACTATATTTTTCAAGGCTCATATTGCAATGTTCCAGAAGATGGGCAACTCCCTTCTGAACCCCATCATGAAAAGAACCTGCCTTAACAGATAAGACAAGATAAACGAAATCAGCTTTTATATCCGTCTTTCTAATATAATAATGTAATCTATTTTCCAGTTGGCCTACCTGTATGATATCTTCCATAAAATTTTCTCCAATCAATTTATTTTTCCCGCACTCTAAAACCTTTCCTGTTCCAGTATCATAAAAATACAAAGAGTCTTCCGTTTGAAATGTAGTACCAAGACGTTTCCAGTTTCCATCCGGTACTAACTGCGCAAAGTAAATTAATAATTCTTCTTTTTTCATTTAACATTTTCTCCTTCTCATAGATTTTTCTATTGCTCATACAAGTATAATTGAACTCGACTCGCAATAGCATCCACGCATTCTTCCAAACTTTTTTCCTCCCTCAAATATCTGAGCGATTCACTTTCTATAATCTGCCATATACTTGCATCTACTGTGAACGGCGTATGTACTTCTTTTACAATCTGAATCATTTGTGCCGATTCTTCTTTAGTAAAATACGGAAATATAAGTTCTCCATTATCACCACCCCCCGTTATGACGTGAGAAAGATCAGTTTCCGCATATTTATCCAACATCTTTACATCAATCGGATAACCCGTTAACCATACATGTCTTTTTTGTATTTCATCAGAAATAGCAAATCTAAAAAATGAATATGCCAGATCTATTTTTTGTGACAATGAATTGACTCCTAACAGGGTATTGGGAAAAAATAATCCCCTGTTCCCAATTATTTCGCCCTTTCGATGTTTTACCATACTTGGAAGATCAGCAAGTTCATAACCCCCATTCATACAAACTAACATCAAATCTGCCTCTCCATGTAAAAAATCGTTTCTTCCAAAGGAACCTTCCAAATAAGTGACCCTGCCATCGTCCATATCTAATACTTCTTCCGATCCAAAAAGTTGTTTGGTTTGCTTTAAAAAAACTTCCAAATTTTCTCTATCTATCATTTGATTCTCTAATATAATTTCCGGACTGTAATTATAATACAGTATTTCAAAAAAATCAGGATAGGAATATCCCCCTTCCATAACTCCTTCATTTTCCTCCGAGTATTTTACCAAAGCTTCTAAAGTAGAATACAGTTCCGTGCTTTGTCCCGATGTCGCAAAAAGAGGAACGGTAAAACGCAATGGCAACATATAAATTTTCTCTTCTGTCGTATAGGCTGACACAATGTTTGGCAATAAATCCTGTTTTCGCCCTGCAAGTGCTGATGTCAAATCAACTAAAATTCCTTTTTCTATATAGGACTCTGCTGGCAGTCCATCAAGCACTAAAATATCCGGTCCGTCCCCTGCCAAAATCCTTGCATTCAGGGCACGGATTTGATCTGCTACAGTAATACTTCCTTCTGCTCCTTCCCCCGTTTCATAAACAATTTTTGTATCTGGATATTTATTTTGGAATTCTGAAATCATATCCAGAATTACATCATTATTCTGCAACGAATAAATTGCCAAATAATTATCTATTTTATCATCTGCTCCTGCTGGAACATATTTCTTTATGCTGCCACGATCCTCGCCATATACAATATAAAATGTATCATTGCATACAAAAAATCTTAATAAATTTACATTTTTTCCTGCAAAATGATAAGTTCCTACATCCATTATTTCCTGAAACTCTTTTCCGCTTTCTTTTGCGCGATAAATTCCTTTTGGACAACAAATATAAATGTCATCCTCACTAGAAAAAATCCTTACTGAATTATCAATTCCCAATGCAATAGGGGATTCAAATGCCTGCTGTTCTGCATTATAATGTTGTATATCAGAACCGGTTCGATCGGTAATATAAATCTGATTTCCATTTACCCCCAGACTTTCATACCAGCCGCATGGAAAACTTGTCAATAAATTGCCATCCTCCTGCCGGTAAACAAAACACTCTTTTCCCATATCCGCCGAAACAATATTTCCGTTTTCCAATATAGCTATTTGCCTAAAATCTGTTTTTCGTAATTCAAGCCCCTGAATTTCCACAAAGGAATCATTATTTTGCTTTACAATATGACATTGTTCTTCGCCATCAATATACCAGGCATAGTAATTCGAATCTTCACCCAAACATACTGTTAGCCGGTCATTATTAATTTCATTTTTCAGACCCTGAAGCCATAAAACCTCTTCACGAGTCCAAACATCTGAATTGTTCTCTCCATTCCCTGCCAAAGTATATTTCCAAACATAGCAGCCATCTTCTTCGCTTGCAAGTGTGAAATATTCGATTTCTTTATTTTCGTTTAAAATAACATTACAATACCGCTCTTTCTCGCCCGCTTTCTCGTAAACAGAGGGAATATTTTTTTCCACGTAATTATCCAAAACTTCGAACTTTACCTCTGTAACATTTTCTTCGATTTTAGAATCCCCAGTAATTTTAGGTTCTTCTGTTACTTTAGACTTCTCTGTATCGTTGAAATCAGTTTCATTATTATCTGTTATATTTTTCTCAATTTCTTTCCCCTGTTGTTCTTGATTTCCATTACATCCAAAAAACATACAACCTGATAAAATTACATACATTAAACACAAAATACTTTTTTTAACTTTCATACAATCTCCCCGTTGAAAATTTGTAAATTTTTAAATATTCTAACCCTTTCAACCATGTTAGGATGAAAGGGTTAAATGGTTTGATATTATTCTGGTTTTTCACTACAGTAACGATCAAGGTAAGATGGGTTCTGCTCCATGATCTGGTGATAGGAAATCAGATCATTGATTGCCATAATTTTCCGATCACGACATAATGCCTTTTTCTTTTCGATGTTAATTCCTCCTTCATCATAAAAGGATGCATAGCACAAAGAACACAAATGAACTGCCCAGCAGTTGGAACAGTCTGGAAGGGATTTTTTTGCATACTCATCTATATAATACTTTTTAATTGCCTCAAGATCCATTCCATTTTCTACATCACCAATCACTGGAGATTCCCCAATCCGTTCACAAACATGGAATTTCCCTGTGGTAGTAACATAAAGCCGCCTTTCCCCCGGCGCACAGCACCCATTCTGTGCCATAAACTGAATAGGTTCTTCCGCAATAATCCTGTGCTGTATCCTTGAAAGGTTTGCGTTGTTCATATTGTATTTGATTTCCTCATCTTTTTGCTTGCATATCTTATCCAATCTCCAATACTCAAGCGGATCACTTTCTTCTAAGGTTTCCATGTTCTCTGGCATTTCTATTATATTCTGTTGTTGATTGTTCATCCGTTTTTTATTTGAACCCTGCATATAAGAAGTACGGATTGTTATGTTTTCTGGTAGCCAAGGGATCGACCGGAAAAACTGATTGATTCCCTCGATTTTTTCTACTGTATATGGCGGTGTTAAAACGGCATTGATCCCTATCGCATCCCCTGCTTTCTTCTCACCCATGCAATCAATCAAAAGTTTTAATCCTTTCATCGCTTTAGAAAAACTTCCGGTGTGGCTGACCATAATCCGGTTTGCATCATGAATCTCCTCTGGACCATCCACGCTCCCTGTAACAATACAGGACTCCAAGGAGGCAAAATATTCTGCCATTTCTCTGGTAACTAAAGTTAGATTTGTAGTAAACCCAAAATGTAATTTTTTCTTTTTCCCTATTTTTTCTATCGTATAGTCCATACATTGTTTCATCAATGGAAATTGCAGCAACGGCTCCCCACCATAAAAGGTTACAAAGAATTCTTCCTCACTGTGCGCAATAGCAAAATCCAATGCTTTTTTTGCAATCTCCCAAGTCATGTTTTTAGTAGAAAATCCTCTAAAGTCTTCGTGATCTTCGTTATAAACACAATACCTGCAGCGCAAATTACATTGTTCTGTTAATTCAAGAATAATCTGGTGGATATTGTGGTTTTGTTTCACCTCCATGTCCTGTGACCGGAATTTATTATAAACTGGTGCCTGAAGTATCTTCTCTGTTTCAGTCAACAACTTAATATTTTCCAAGGCTGTCAACAGAAAGTCTTCCGATAGTCCAGTTTCTTCCAATGAGGAAAGTCCAGAATGCCTTAATATATTTTCCACTACAAGAAATTCATTTTCCTCACATTCTAAAACCTTCCCCGTTCCGGTATCATAGAAATACTTGGAATTCTCTGTCTGGAAGGTAGTTCCGAGCCGCTTCTAATTTCCAACCAGTACTAATTTAGAAAAATATTCCAACAATTCTTCTTTTTGCATTTGAATGTTCCCCCATTTTTCTTTTTATTGTTCATATAGATAAAGTTGAATGCGGCTTGCAATCGCATCCACACTATCCTCTAAATTTTGCTTTCCTTTAAGATATTCCAATCCTTCTTCCTCTATAATCTGCCATACACTTGCATCCACAGTGAATGGGGTATGTAGTTTTTCTTTTACAATCTGAATCATCCATTCATTCTCTTTTTGGGTTGAATGCCTCAGTTCAAATCCATCACTTGATAAAACCGCTTCTGAACGATCCACTTGTGCAAATTTATCCAATACCTTTACATCAATTGGATAGCCCACTCTTTTTCCTACACTCCTCCCTTGTATTTCATTCGAAAAAGCAAATTGCAAAAAAGTTTCCGCCAATTCCTCTTTTTCTGACAAATTATTGATTCCAAGTACTGTTGTTGGGAAGAATACAGCCCCATTTGGTACATCTCCCCTTCCCTTATTTCAACTGCATGAGGATATGTGCCAAGTGCATAAACATCACTCATAAGAACAAATGAAAAATCGGCTTCTCCTTTTGCAAATAGAAGGCTCGCTCCACGCCCCTCCCAATACGTAGCAATCCATCCTGTTTCTTCCCATGCTTTTTCCGACTCACAAAGTCGTCCTGTT
>CAMWUU010000149.1 GCA_947177515.1 uncultured Lachnospiraceae bacterium | reverse complement strand
GCGTGGGACAGAGCCGGATCCTGACAAATTTTGATGGGACACTAAGAGATGTAGTAACCCTGGCGCATGAACTAGGCCATGCATATCATAACCAGCAGGTATTCGGAAACCGCATTGGTAATACCGGATATCCGATGCCAGTGGCGGAAACGGCTTCCACTTTTAATGAAACTGTGGTAATGGACGCGGCAATTGCCCTAGCTTCGGGAAATGAGCGCATCGGGCTGATCGAGAGCCAATTACAGGATGTAACCCAGATTATATGCGATATTTATTCCCGCTATCTTTTTGAAACGGCGGTGATTGAGCGGAAGGCGGAAGGATTTATGTTTGCTGACGAGCTGGATCAGATAATGCTTGATGCACAGAAAGAAGCGTATGGGGACGGTCTTGATCCAGAGTACCTGCATCCGTCTGCCTGGATCTGCAAACAGCATTACTATTTTGCGGGGCTTGATTTTTATAATTTTCCTTATGCATTCGGCGGTTTATTTGCGCGCGGCCTGTATGCGAAGTATAAGGAGGAGGGGGAGGCGTTTTTGCCTAAATACCGTGCCCTTTTAAAGGCAACGGGAACTTGCAGTGTGGAAGAAGCGGCGGCAATGGCTGGCATAGACTTGTCAAAACCGGACTTTTTTAGAACGAGCCTGCAAAGTTATGCGGACAGAATGGATGAGTTCATTAAATTAACGGAAGGAATGCGATGAAACGATTTTTACGGTTAAAACGGATATGGTTCCTGTTACTTTTGCCAGCCGCGCTCCTGTCGCTTTTGGTTGCGTCGCGCTCACAGGAGGCGGCAGAGCATGTATTTGCGCGGGGGATTTTTGTTGGCCTTTCGTGGGTGATGTCACATATCACGGGTCTTTTGCCGTTTTCCCTGATGGAGCTGGGAATTCTTGTACTGCCGCCGCTCGCGCTGTTTCTGGTAGTATTTTTTGCCGTGCGCATGATCAGGAAAAAGGAAGATCTGCCGTTTCGGCTTGCCAAGGCATTTTTAAATGTTGGCTGTATTTTTTCTGTGGTTGTCTTTTTGCTTGTGTTCGGCTGTTCCATCAATTATTATCGCTACCCGGTTGCAAGTTATCTGGGTCTTACGGTAGAACCGGCGACAAAAGAGGAACTCTATGAATTGGTGGTAAGCTTAGCAAAGGAAACAAGCGAGGTGCGGGGCGAACTTTCCTGTTATGAGAATGGGGATGGTGTGTATACCCTTTCTTTTAGCAAGAAGCAGCTTGGGAAAGAAGCAGTACAGGCATTTTCGGAACTGGCAGCCCTTTATGATATTTTTGGGGGTTACTGTCCGCAGCCAAAACAGATTCATTTTTCCCGCACAATGTCGATGACGGAGCTGACGGGGATTTTCTGTCCGTTTACGATGGAAGCAAATGTAAATATTGATATACCGGATTATTCTATCGGCTCCACAATGTGCCATGAACTGGCGCATCTTAAGGGCTTTATCCGCGAGGATGAAGCTAACTATGTGGCTTATCTTGCCTGCCAGGCATCAAAAAACCAGGAACTTCGCTATAGTGGCTTGATGGAGGCGCTGATCCTCTCGGGTAATGCCCTCTATGCGAAGGATGCGGACTTGTATTACGAAGCGCGGGCATATTATTCGGAGGGGGTATCGCGCGACCTTGCTGCAAACTCCCAGTACTGGGCAGAATTTAAGGATAAGCCGGTCAGTAATGCGGCGCAGAAAATTAATGACGCGTATTTAAAAGCCAACCATCAAGAGGACGGTGTACAGAGTTACGGGCGTATGGTGGATCTTTTGCTGGCTCAGTACCGTAAGGAAAAGAAATAAACTCCTAAGAACCTGGATTTTTGCTCCAAAAATGAAAAACTCTTGACAAATGTTAAATCCCTGTATATAATATATTACAAAATTATTACAAATTAACAACGAATTATTACGATGCATCATAGAAACGTAATAAATTCGGAAAAGATTTAAAGGAGATTTAACATGAAGTTTAAGAAGCTGGTTTTAATGGGGTTGCTTAGCTGTACAGTTACTGCTTCAAGGGGGATTGCGGTGCTTGCGGCGGAGACGGAAGTGGAAACTGCCAGTGGGCAGGAGGACACGGCAGCAGAAAAGACGGCGGACGGGACGATTAATGATAGGCAGGGCGAAGGAGGAAATACGGTACAGGAAGGGCTTAGCGGGGAGGAATCCACGGATGGGGAAGCCGCCGTTTTGGCACTTTCCACATTAAATACAAAAGATTTTCTGGAGGAAGTGGAAAATGTGACGGATTTGCTGGAAAATTCGATTGCAAGCTCCCTTTGTGCAACAATTGAAAACGAGAGGGCTAAACTTCCGTCCTATACGAAGGAGGAACTGATGTACCTTTCCTGCATTATCTACTGTGAGGCGGGCAGCCAGGAGAAGAAGGGGAAGATCGCGGTGGCAAATGTGATTATGAACCGCGTGGAGAGTGATATCTTTGACCATGTGACCACGATCAAGGAGGCAATTTATGATTGCGACCGCTGGGGCCGCCAGTTCAGCCCGGTCTATGTAAAGTCGAATGGAAAATGGACGACGAAGGGAAGCAATTACGAAAAAGTACTTTCGATGTATAAATCCGGGAATTATCCGAAGGAATGGCAGAAAAAACAGATGCAGGACTGCATCGAGGCGGCAAAGGAAGCACTGACAGGAAAGCAGGTAATTGATTCTTCCTTCCTATATTTTAATATGGGGATTAGCAGCGGGAAAGCAAGGTGCCAGAAGAACGGAAAGCCATATACCGTGATTGGAGGCCATATCTTCTATTAAGGGATTTGGGCAGAATATCTGGGAAAATGTGGAAAAATAACTTTGATGAAATAAAAATATGTTTTAAAGAAAGAAGGTTTTCCTAATAAAAAAGGAAATCCTTCTTTCTTTTCACTTTACGAAATCAAAATCTTGTGATATCATATAAATAATATAGTTTTGTGGAGGATGCTTAGAATGGACGAGGAGAAAAAAACATTGGAAGAAAATGGAAAAATCTCCAAGAATTTCATTGAGATGTTGATTGAGAAAGATATCAGCGAAGGGCGCTGCAAACAAGTAGTGACACGTTTCCCGCCGGAGCCGAATGGTTATTTGCATATCGGACATGCCAAGTCGATTCTTTTGAACTATGGTCTGGCGAAAAAATATGGGGGAAAGTTCAACCTCCGCTTTGATGATACGAACCCAACCAAAGAGAAGACGGAATTCGTGGAATCCATTGTGCGGGATGTCAAATGGGTGGGCGGCGATTTTGAGGATCGCCTGTTTTTCGCGTCAGATTATTTTGACCAGATGTATGAGTGTGCGGTGAAACTGATCAAGAAGGGGAAGGCCTTTGTGTGTGACCTAAGTGCGGAACAGATAAAAGAGTATCGCGGTACACTGAAAGTTCCTGGCAGGAACAGCCCGTACCGTGACCGTAGTGTAAATGAGAACCTTTCTTTGTTTGAGCGCATGAAGGCGGGGGAATTTGCGGATGGACAAAAGGTGCTGCGCGCAAAGATTGATATGTCCTCTCCAAATATGAATATGCGTGACCCGGTGATTTACCGTGTGGCGCGCATGAGCCATCATAATACGGGGGATAAATGGTGCATCTACCCGATGTATGATTTTGCGCATCCGATTGAGGATGCAATCGAGGGTGTGACCCACTCGATCTGCACGCTTGAATTTGAGGATCACAGGCCGCTCTATGATTGGGTATTAAGGGAACTTGAGTATGAGAATCCGCCAAAGCAGATTGAATTTGCGAAGCAGTATCTGACCAATGTGGTCACAGGCAAGCGCTATATCAAGAAACTGGTGGAGGAGGGTGTGGTGGATGGCTGGGACGACCCGAGGCTTGTTACGATCAGCGCCCTGCGCAGGCGGGGGTATACTCCGGAGTCCATCCAGATGTTCATAGAACTGTGCGGTGTATCGAAGGCATACAGTTCCGCTGATTACGGGATGCTTGAGTACTGTATCCGGGAGGATTTGAAACAAAAGCGCCCAAGGCTGATGGCGGTGCTTGATCCGGTGAAACTCGTAATAACGAATTACCCGGAGGGGCAGGTGGAATATCTAGAGGCTCAGAACAACCCGGAGAATGAGGCGATGGGGACACGCCAGGTACCGTTTACAAGGGAACTGTATATTGAGCGGGACGATTTTATGGTGGATCCGCCAAAGAAATATTTCCGGCTCTATCCGGGCAATGAAGTCCGTCTGATGAACGCGTATTTTGTGACCTGCACGGACTATGTGACGGACGGGGATGGCAAGGTCATAGAGATCCATTGTACCTATGACCCGGAAACAAAGAGCGGTTCCGGTTTTAACGCCCGCAAGGTCAAGGGGACAATCCACTGGGTTTCCATACCGCACGCGGTGAAGGTGACGGCGCGCCTGTATGAAAATCTTGTCGATGAAGAGAAGGGTGTGTACAATGAGGAGGACGGTTCCATGAACTTAAACCCGAATTCGGTTACAGTCATGGAAAACTGCTATGTTGAGCCGGCTGTTAAAGGAGCAGCGGCATACGACAGTTTCCAGTTTTTGCGCAATGGTTTTTTCTGCGTGGACTATAAGGATTCGACAAAGGAGCAGCTTGTGTTTAACCGGATTGTTTCGCTAAAGAGTAGTTATAAACCAAATTAGTATATAAGAAAGGAATTGTTATGGGAAATTTATTTACTGGGTTGGATTCGTTAGGACTTGGGAACCTGTCAAGCATGGATGTGTATGAGAACGAGGAGAAGAAGGAAGCGAAGCCGCAGGCTGCTGCCGCTGTAAAGCCGGAGATCAATGAGGCGGATCTGATTTTTGATAAAAATTATACCTGCCCGGTTTGCGAGAAGGAGTTTAAGGCAAAGGCAATCAGAACCGGCAAGATCAAGCTGGTTGCGGCGGATTCTGACCTGCGCCCGAAATATCAGTCGGTGGATTCATTAAAATACGATGTGATCGCGTGCCCGACCTGCGGTTATGCTGCACTGAATAGGTATTTTAATTATATGACCTCTGGGCAGGCCAAACTGATCAAGCAGAATATTTCGATGTCTTTCCGCGGACTTGGTCAGGAATCGGATATTGTGACTTATGACAGTGCGATTATGAAACATAAGCTGGCGCTTGCAAATACAGTGGTTAAGCGCGCTAAGGCGAGCGAGAAGGCCTATACCTGTTTAAAAACTGCTTGGGTGCTGCGCGGCAAGGCGGAGAACCTGCCGGAGGATACGCCGGATTACAAGAAGGTACAGGAAGAATTGGCAGTGGAGGAGCGTGAATTCCTGCAAAATGCCTACGATGGTTTTATGGAAGCTTTCCCAAAAGAAGTCTTCCCGATGTGCGGCATGGACGAGAATACGGTGTGCTACCTGGTTGGGGAGCTGGCGCGCCGCACGGGGCATATTGATGATGCAAAGCGTTGGGTGGCCAGGGTTCTGGTGTCAAAGACTGCAAACGACCGCATCAAACAGAAAGCGATGGAATTAAAAGATAAACTGACATCGGATGCCCAGTAATACATTTAGGTGGGATTTTATTCTGAACATTCCGCCAGTAAGATTATCACCAAAATATGAGTATGCCGTATATACGGTGAAATGAACATTTCGCCAATAAGATTATCACCAAAATATGAGTACGCCGTATATACGGCGAAATGGGGGAGAGAATGAAGGAACAGCTCTATACCATTCCGGTGAATGACGAATTTGACAGGGATTGCGAGTGTCCGGTTTGCGGGATGTACCATTCCCTGCAGGAAGCGGCAGTCGATTTTACGATGGGACCATCCTATATGGAGGATGATATCCGTATGGAAACGAACAAAACCGGGTTTTGTGACAGGCATGTGAAGCTGTTATACAAGAATCAGAACCGCCTTGGGCTGGCGCTGATCCTACAGACACATACGGAACAGGTGATCCGGAATGCGGAGAAACTTGCTAAGGGAGGGCGGGTGCCAGGGGGACTCTTTAAAAAACGGGAAACCTCCGCGGTGAAAGCGTATATGGATGGGCTGGATGCTTCGTGCTATATTTGCAACCGCATGGCAAATACATTTGAGCGTTACCTTGTCACGATTTTTTATCTGTACGGTACAGACGAGGCGTTCCGGAAAAAATTTGCGGCCTGCAAGGGTTTTTGCAACCGGCATTATGCTATGCTTTATGAGATGGCACCAAAGCAGCTTTCAGGGAAGGACTGTGAGGAATTCACAGCCGTTTTGAACCGCGTTTATCTTGACAATCTAAAACGTGTCCGGGATGACCTAGAATGGTTTGTGGATAAGTTTGATCATATGCATGCAAATGATCCTTGGAAAAATTCCAAAGATGCCCTGCAAAGGACAATACAAAAGCTGAATTCAATTCCGGCGGATACCTTATAAAAGACGGAAAAAAGGCTGCCCCGGAAGGTATCCTAGCAAAAAGGGGCGGGATATTTTCCGGGGCAGCTTTTTTATGTCCTAGAATTAAAGTGTGTTTTTTGCCTTTTCGCACCGATCTTGATCCAAAAGATATTCCCGGCAGGCGGCAAGCACTGCATCCATGGCCGCAGGTCCCGGCGCGCCGATGGTATTACGTTTCCTTACACAGGTTTCCATACTGATGGATTCATAGATATCTTCCCCGAAAACAGGACAGATTTTTTGGTATTCCTCAAGCGGGAGCGCGTCGAGAGAACAATCCTTTTCAATGCAGGTTAATACCAGACGGCCAATTATGCCGTGAGCGTCGCGGAACGGTACACCATGATTTACAAGATAGTCGGCAGCATCCGTGGCATTTGTGAACCCGTTTTTGGCGCTTGCCTCCATTACATCCCGGTTGAATTTCATAGTGGAGAGCATACCAGTAAACAGCGCAATACATCCCTTTACCGTATCGATTGCGTCAAAGGTAAGTTCCTTGTCCTCCTGAAGATCCTTATTGTAGGCCAGAGGAAGTCCCTTCATGGTCGTAAGGATGGAAACCAATGCGCCGTAGACGCGCCCTGTTTTTCCGCGGATAAGTTCTGCGATATCTGGATTTTTTTTCTGCGGCATAATACTGCTTCCCGTGGAATACGCATCATCAATTTCAATAAAACGGTATTCATTCGTATTCCAGATAATAATTTCTTCACAGAAGCGGCTCAGATGCATTATAATGGTGGAGAGCGCACAGAGCAGTTCAATGATATAGTCGCGGTCGGATACGGAATCCATGCTGTTTAAGGTCGGACTGTCAAATCCGAGCAGTGAGGCTGTATAGCCACGGTCAAGCGGGTAGGTGGTGCCAGCAAGGGCTCCACAGCCAAGGGGGCAGGTATCCATACGCCCATAGATATCGCAAAGACGGCTGCGGTCGCGCTTAAACATTTCAAAATAGGCACCAAGATGGTGGGAAAGGGTTACTGGCTGGGCTTTCTGCAAATGTGTAAAACCGGGCATAAACGTGTTGGTATGCTCCGACATCAACTGGTATAATTCCTGCAAAAGTGTTTTCAGGAGGGCATTGATGGCGGTCACCTCATCGCGTACAAAAAGTTTCATATCCAGTGCCACCTGGTCGTTGCGGCTGCGCCCCGTATGCAATTTTTTGCCGGTTTCCCCGATGCGTGAGATCAGGTTTGCCTCGACAAAACTATGGATATCCTCCTGGGAACCGTCGATCTTAAGCGTCCCGTTTGCGATGTCATTTAAAATACCATTCAGGCCAGCGACAATCGCATCGCGTTCCTGCCCTGTCAGGATACCCTGTTTTGCCAGCATGGTGACATGGGCGATGCTGCCTAGGATATCCTGGCGGTAAAATTTCTGGTCAAATGTAATGGATGCGTTGAAATTATGGACAAGTTCATCCGTTTCTTTGGTGAAACGTCCTCCCCAAAGTTTCATGTTTATTCCCCTCTTTCCTGTTTTTTGATTTTGTCCTTGTTAGTTTACCGTGTTTTTGTCCAATATGCAAGCAGAACTTGTATTTTCGGTTAAAACGGGGGGATAAGGGGAGGGGAGCATGGGGAAGCGCGATTACAAAAAGTAAGAAAACTGGGAGATTATAC
>CAMWUU010000148.1 GCA_947177515.1 uncultured Lachnospiraceae bacterium | reverse complement strand
CCGTTCTTTTGTGCTACACTAAAAACACAGGAAATCTTCCTGTTTCTGGAAATTTTAGAAACCAAGTCTGGCAGGTACCCACAGAATTTGATTTAAGGAGGCTGAATGAATATCACAGAACAAAACTATAACAACTTTTTTTCCGGTCTGTCCACTGGACTGCTCAGGGAACTTGGCTCCGGCTATAAAACCCGGGGCATCACGAACACAAAAAACAATGGCATCTTAAAAAACGGCATACTGATCAGTCGGGAAATGGAATCCTTTGCACCAGCCATCTACCTAGATGAATATTATGAGGACTTTTGCAGCGGGAAATGCCTGAATGACATTATCCGCCAGGTGCTCTACACTTACCGCGGCGGCTCGGAGCCAGGTAAAAGACAGTCTTTTCACGAGATTGACTTTTCCCCGCTTGCCATGAGGGATAAAATAATACTTCGTATTGTTAACTATGCAAGGAATGCTTCCGGACTTCAGGATATACCCTACATCCGCATCCGCGACCTTGCCATCATCTTCCATTTCATAGTCTACCAGGAAGCGGAGGGAATCGGTACAATCAAATTAACAAAAGAACATTTTATTGACTACGCAGATAGTTCCGCCGGGAAAACACCTATCTTTTCAACACTTGGGGAACTTTTCCATCTGGCTCTTGAGAATACAAAGCGGCTTTTCCCCGTCCGGTTAAGCCAGCTAGACGACGTTTTACAAACGCTTCTTACCAAACAAAGCGCGCCGTCCATCCCATTCCACACAAACACAATGGGAAATGCAAAAACTGGGGACAACCTTTTTGTTTTTACCAACACATCCGGAACCAATGGTGCTTCCTGTATCCTGTACCCGGATATCATTCCGCAACTGACGCACTATTTCGGGACGGATTTCTATATCCTTCCCTCCAGTATACACGAACTGCTTCTCCTTCCCTCGTCCACTTCCTTCTGCCAGGAAGAATTAAATGACATGATCCGCGAGATCAACCTCTCCCAGGTACCAGAAGATGAGGTTCTATCCGACCAGTCATACTATTCCCGAGATTTTGCACAGCTATTAAAACTGCCGGATTCTGTTATGTCAACCACATATCAATAGTTCTAGCACAATACATAACTTTTACCAGCCAGACTAAAAAGGAGCAAAAAGACTTCCACCAGGGAATTCTTTTTGCTCCTTTTGTCCACTTATCCGATTTCTTTTTCTCCGCAGTTTAAGTTTACTCCTGTCCCACACCGCTCTCCTGGGAAAGGCGTGCAAAGAAATCCCGCAGGGCTTCGTCAGAGGCAATTGCCTCCTCTAAGCGCATATTGACATCCTCCACTAGCGCCACTACATCCGGGTTAGAACGCAGCGCCTCATAATATGCCTCCTCCTCCTGTGTAAACGAACCGTCGTACAAATACAATTTCGGATTTCCTTTTTCATCATATTTGATAAAAAGCTGGTCGATGGATGGCGCATAAGTATCAATTGTTGCAATCTCCACATCATTTTCGACATAGACCACATAGTCAATCTCCCCCACGCCGCGCTTCGCATAACATTTCAGGTTGTGGTAAGCTACAATATACTCCACGCGCCTGTTCGCAAGCTGTTCATCCAGCTCCCCATTATTATAAAAAAGTTCCCTGTACTCTTTAACTGTCCCAGTTAAACGCACAGTAAAATACTGTTCTACAAAAGAAACCAACTCTTCCGGCAGCTTCTCCAAAAGAATATTTTCCTCCGGCGCAAGGCTTGGTGTAGGAATCGGGGTTGGGGTCGGGGTTGGCTTTTTAGTCGGAGTTGGACTCGGCGCACGGATACCCGCAACGGGCAGCAGTTCCACCCAAGCCTGCGGTGTGGCATTTGTTTCCGCTATATCTTCCACCTTCCCCTGTCGGCTTTTTGCATCATCACCACCGATCGGGAATGTAACCATCCCAATCCCCATCACCAGCAACACCAGATAAAATGTCAGCTTCCTGTATTTTTTTCTCATATATTCTCACCAACCAACAAATTCAAGACTCCCTTCCATTTTCGGACAGGATCAGTTAAAAGTATTATTTCCATTTTTTTCCATTTAAAACAAAAAAAATTATCCGGATATACACCAAAATAGCAAAAAAAGGAATAAAAAATGCACCTGATAGGACTCGAACCTACGACACCCGGCTTCGGAAGCCGGTGCTCTATCCAACTGAGCTACAGATGCATGATAAAGTGTTTATTTTTGAAACCGTTATTCATTATAGCGTATTTTATTGTCTTTGTAAAGGACAAATTCTATACTAAATTTATTTTCCCGTGTAACCCATCCCCCGATTGGATACACGGGAAAATATTTTACCCGCGCATTACTGCGCCTGTGTCAGATATTCATCAATCCCCCTAGCAGCATCCTTCCCTGCGCCCATTGCCAGAATAACCGTGGCAGCGCCTGTCACAGCATCCCCACCGGCATATACGCCCTCCTTTGTGGTTCTCCCGTCTTCCTCCCGTGCCACAATGCATTTATGCCCGTCTATTTCAAGCCCCTTTGTAGTCGAAGATATCAGCGGATTCGGACTGGTTCCAAGTGACATAATAACCGTATCAAGTGCAAGTTCAAACTCCGAGTCCGGCTTTTCCACCGGCCTGCGCCTGCCGGAAGCATCCGGCTCGCCAAGTTCCATCTCCACACAGACCATACCGCGCACCCAACCGTTCTCATCGACAAGAATCTCCTTAGGGTTGGTCAGGAGATTGAAAATAATCCCCTCCTCCTTTGCATGGTGGACTTCTTCCACGCGCGCCGGAAGCTCGGATTCTCCGCGGCGATAAACAATATGCACCTTTGCTCCTAGGCGCAGCGCCGTCCTCGCGGCATCCATTGCCACATTCCCACCGCCGACTACCGCAACTTTCTTTCCTTTAAAAATCGGGGTATCATAATCCTCCAGATAAGCTTTCATCAGGTTATTCCTAGTCAGGAACTCATTGGCCGAGAATACACCATTCGCATTTTCTCCTGGGATTCCCATAAACTTCGGCAACCCCGCACCCGAACCAATAAATACCGCCGAAAAACCTTCCTCTAAAAAGAGTTCGTCTATGGTTGTGGACTTGCCAATCACAACATTCGTTTCTATTTTTACACCCAGCGATTTTACATTTTCAATCTCCGCTGAAACGACTGTTTGTTTCGGAAGACGAAATTCCGGGATACCGTACACCAGCACTCCTCCCGGCTCATGCAACGCCTCAAAAATAGTCACATCATAACCCGCTTTTGCAAGCTCCCCGGCACAGGTCAAACCCGCAGGTCCCGAGCCAATGACTGCGACCTTCTTCCCCTTCTTTTCTGTCGCAGCCTGCGGGCGGATGCCGTTTTCCCTGGCCCAGTCCGCTGTAAAACGCTCAAGTTTGCCAATGGAAACCGCATCGCCTTTGATGCCCCGGATACATTTTGCCTCACACTGGCTTTCCTGTGGGCAAACACGCCCGCAGATGGCTGGGAGGGCGGAATATTTTGAGAGTATTTCAAAAGACTCCTCCATTTTGTCTTCCTCAATAGCCCGGATAAAACCTGGGATATCAATATTGACCGGACATCCCTTCTGACATTGCGGGTTCTTGCATTTTAAACAGCGGGAAGCCTCCGCCATCGCCTCCTCCTTATTATATCCGAGGCACACCTCGTCAAAATTCGCTGCCCGGATCTGCGGTTCCTGCTCCCTGACCGGAACCCTTTTTAACACATCAACTTCCATATATTTCCACCATTCCCTTTCCAAACATTAATCGCCGCAGTGTCCACAACCGCCGTGGTGCGTCCCGCCTTCCCTTTCGCGCAGGAGGGCGCGCCCCTCCTCGGTCTTATACATCTGCGCGCGCTTCATCGCCCCGTCAAAATCCACCAGATGCCCGTCAAATTCCGGTCCGTCCACACAGGCAAATTTCACCTGCCCTCCCACTGTCAGACGGCATGCCCCGCACATACCCGTTCCGTCCACCATAATCGGATTCATGCTGACCACCGTCCTAATACCCAGTTCTTTTGTGAGCAGGCTTACAAATTTCATCATAATAAGAGGTCCGATGGCAATTACAAGGTCATAAGTTTTTCCCTGGCTTACCAGATCCTTTATCTTATCATTAACATTTCCCCGAAAGCCATAGGAACCATCATCCGTTGCCACATAGACTTCGCCTGCAACTGCTTTCATTTCCTCCTCAAGGATAATTAGCCCCTTTGTCCTAGCACCGATAATGCAGTCTGCTAAAACCCCCTGGCTATGCAGCCATTTTACCTGCGGATAGACAGGTGCCGTCCCGACACCGCCCGCAACAAAAAGAATTTTCTTCTTTTTTAATTCTTCCACTGGTTCATCAAGAAGTTCCGAGCGGCAGCCAAGTGGTCCCGTAAAATCACGCAGGGCATCCCCGACATCGTATTCCGCCATCCTTTCTGTAGAAGCGCCGATTGCCTGCACAACAATCGTCACGGTACCAGCGATGGCATCATAATCACATATGGTCAATGGGATGCGCTCCCCTCTCTCATCCAGTTTTACAATAACAAACTGTCCTGGGTAACAGTTTTTGGCCACGCGCGGCGCTTTCACGTCCATCAGAAAAATATTTTCCGACAGAAACTTTTTTTTCGTAATTTCGTACATACCAAACCTCTCCTATTCCATATTTCCATCCCGCCGCATCCTCTTACGGCAACATCCCACCGGGAAGCCCCTCCCGGCATATCATTTTCTTATTATCATACCAAAAATATTATAGTCCTGTCAGATATCATCATAACGGCGCTTTTTGGTCGCCCATATTATGACTGCCACCGCAAGGACAAATACCACAGCCACCATCACAATCATGATCGGCAGTACGGACTGTGCTTCGTAATTCACCGTATCTAAAGCCAACAACCTTGGCTGTGCATCCGTTATCAGTTCCCAGGAAGCCGCAATATCCTTACTCTCATTCTTAAGTTCAAGGCTCCCGCCCAGACGCTCTAGCAGTTCCCCATCCGCCCTTAGCTGGCTAAATAGTTCCGTGCCATC
Source organism: uncultured Lachnospiraceae bacterium (assembly GCA_947177515.1). GTDB lineage: Bacteria > Bacillota > Clostridia > Lachnospirales > Lachnospiraceae > RGIG4057. The sequence goes on along the minus strand of CAMWUU010000148.1, from coordinate 3,045 downwards.
CGCAAGCCGGAAACTCACATCCGAAAGGTTTATATTTGCCTCGCAGGAACTTACGGTATTCCACCAGGAACCATAGCCAAAATAAAGCATCTGCGCCCCGGAAAGCCACTTTAATACCGGCGCAAAATCTGATTCCGCCGTATAATCCCCCGATGCCCTAGAGGAATCCGCCAGGATGGACTGGTCATAGCAAAGCGTATCGTTTGCATACACACAAAAACCGGCTGTAGATAATTCAATCCGTATTTTTGCACCATCCTTGATAAAGTCCTCTACCAGGGCATAATTATAAAGGTTTGCGTCGAAATACCCGCCAAAGTTCGCGCTGTTAAATCCAAAGTAAGAACCCGGCGTAAAATAGATCCTGCCATCATAATCTCCCGTTCCCTGGATCGCAAAAATTGTTCCGAGCACATGGACTTCCCAGGTAGGCTTTGCATAAAATTCGAAAACTACCCCATTTGAGGTATCCTTGCCTAAAAACGGATTATCAAAAACATATACTGGGGTAAAATCACCGCTTGTTTCGCCGTGCAATGACAGGTCAATCGCATCCACATCAACATAATTATCCGGGTTCGGATCAAAATCCCCCGCTGTCACTACCATTCCCGACACCGTGGTGCAGAGCACCCATATGACAAGCAGCGCTGCTAATATCTTTCTTTTCATAATAGGCCTCCCTTTATAGATTCACAAAAGCGTCCGACTGCTGGTTCAGATTTTCCACGATCCGGATACTGGACTCTACATTTTTATATACCTGGTTGATTTGCTCTACAAGGCTCTGGGTACTGTCTGCCGAGTGGGAAACTCCCTGGTTGCACTCGCCGACCGCATCCGCAATCTGATTCATCTGCCCCGCCATATCCGCGATCATGCTGCTCAAATCATCCATCCGGGCAAGGCAGTTATCCATCGCCCCGCTGACGCTGTCCGCCTCCTCCCTGTACTTCCTTCCCGCAGTGGCATGGCTGTCATAATCCGGCAGGATCGCCTCCGATATATATCGCATAATATCGTTTGCGTTTGCGTTTAATTCGCCCACTGCACTGATAACAATACTGTTAATATTCTGTATTTTATTTGCTGTTTCGCGGCTGCTGTCCGCAAGCATACGGATTTCATCCGCCACCACCGCAAAACCGCGCCCCACATCCCCGGCACGTGCCGCTTCGATGGAAGCATTGAGCGCAAGCAGGTTTGTCTGACTGGAAATATTAAGGATTTCATCCGTCAGCTCGTTTACATGATCCACACTCCGACTGTTTTCTATGGCAGCATTCAGGCGTTCCATAATGCCCTCAAGCATCAGGTTTGTTTCCTGCTTATTCTTCTCCGCTGATTCCTCCATTTCCCCGGCGCGCTGTTTCATCTGCTTCGTACTCTGCTGTATCTTTTTTGTGACCTGGGCTACATCGCTGACATGATCCCCGATCAATCCCGCCTGTCCGTTAATACGGTTGACAGTATTGGAAATATTGTCGATTGTCGCCGCGATCTCCTCGGAGGAAGCCGAGATATCGCCGGAATTCGCATTCGCTTTATGGACGCTGTCCGTCACATACACAAAAGACTGGTTCATATCCCCTGTTGCGGATACGATCTTTTTCATAATGTTTTGCAGCGTTGCAATAAACAGGTTGACACCGCGCACCAGCCCCCCAATTTCGTCGCCTGTCACAACCGGGATGCGCTCGGTAAGATCCCCCCGCTTATCATCGATATCACGTATTATCCTGCGCAGCCGCTTCTCATAATTAAGTGTTGGCCTAACAATGGTCACCTGGATAACAATTATACTTGTAACCACAATAATTAACATAATAAGCATTATACCAACCGAGAGCACCAGTGCGTCATTCCTGACTGCCGTCTGCTTTGCGCTCGCCATCCCGATATTATACTGCGCCTGCCCGCTCATCTGGGAAACTTGGATGGAAAGGCGCTCAAAGATCTCAGCTAGGACACCGCCCACTTTCGCTGCCACCTCACGCGTATTATTCGTGGCGCTTAAGTTCATCGTATCGATATAATTTGCCAGGTATTCTTCCTGGATGGAAAGGAGCTTTTCATAGGAAGCCGCATCGCCAATTTCCCCGTACTGTTTAATATTCGCTTTCAGGGTCGCCGCCGCCCGGGCAATATTTTCCTCCACTTTCTCCTTTTCCTCTTTTGTCGTCATGATACTGTAATTGAGCAAGAGCTGCTGCATTTCCTCAATATTCGCTGATATCGCATCAAGTGAAACAATGACCGGGATATTTTTCGTTACGATCTCGTCCCCCGCATCCCCGACCCGGTTTATACTTATGATGCTGCAGACAGAAGAGATGACACTGACTGCCACGATCAGCAAAAGCGGTAAAATCACTTTGGCTTTTAAGCTTTTCATTCCCTTTTTCCTTTCGAGAAATTATTTTCCAGTTTCCCCCAATTTCTTTTATGCCTCCCTCTGATTGATGTAATTCATCAACCCTTCCGCCTTAATGATTCCCTGCATAAATTCCGGGAATGCCTGTCCTTTAAATTCCTGCCCGTTTGTGAGATCGTAGATTATACCGGTATCAAAATCAATTTCCACCTCGTCCCCGGCTTTTATGGCCTGTGCTGCCTTAGGGCACTCGATAATTGGAAGACCGATATTGATGGCGTTGCGGTAAAAGATACGTGCAAAGGTTTCGGCGACCACACACGCGATGCCGGAGGCCTTGATTGCGATTGGTGCGTGTTCCCTTGAGGATCCGCAGCCGAAGTTTTTGTTTGCTACCATGATGTCGCCCGGTTTTACACGTTTTACAAAGTCTGCGTCAATGTCCTCCATGCATTTTTTTGCGAGTTCCTTCGGGTCGGAGGAGTTTAAGTATCTCGCTGGGATGATTACGTCAGTATCGACGTTATCACCATATTTATGTACTATACCATGTGCTCTCATTTCCACATCCGCCTTTCTTATTTTTAGTCCCGCATCCCCTCTCCACAGTGCACTCTTCACGGGAAGGCCTTTCTTCCGCCCTGCTCCTGAAATCCCTTCCCTGCCCTGTT
>CAMWUU010000147.1 GCA_947177515.1 uncultured Lachnospiraceae bacterium | reverse complement strand
CTTTCCTCCGCCCTGCTCCGTAAATCCCTTCCGGGTACTGTCCGGGGATATGCTGCTATATGATTTTTTAATTCATTTTATTTTTGGCACATCCATAGGATGGAGGTGCCTTCCACGAGGCGCTCCGCCCCAAAGTAGTCCAGTACGCTCGCCGCGACTGTTCCAAAACCGTCGCGGGTACCCAGGTTAACGCCGCCACGGATTTTCTGGCCGTAGATTACCAGGGGAACATATTCCCTGCTGTGATCAGTGGATGGGGTGGACGGGTCACAGCCGTGATCCGCTGTAATCATCAGGATATCATCCTCCCGCATCGCGCCCATTAGCCTGCCAAGTTCCCCGTCAAAATAAGTAAGTGCCTTTGCATAGCCATCCACATCATTGCGATGCCCATAAAGCATATCAAAATCCACCAGGTTCGTAAAACAAAGCCCTGCAAAATCCTTTTGCATATACTCGAGTGTCCGCGCAATTCCCTCCGCATTGTCCGCTGTGCGCACTGCTTCTGTAATGCCCTGCCCTGCAAAAATATCATTGATCTTGCCGATGGCTGCCACCGTTAACCCCATATTTTTTAATATATCGAGCATGGTTCGGCGCGGCGGCCTGAGCGAAAAATCATGACGGCGCGATGTGCGTACATAATCCGGGTAAGTTCCAATAAACGGCCGGGCAATCACGCGTCCAACCCCCCATTCACCGGTACAAATTTCCCTCGCCTTCCCGCAGATTTCATACAGTTCTTCCACCAAAACCACATCCTCGTGCGCCGCAATCTGCAGCACACTGTCCGCCGAAGTGTAGACAATCAATGCCCCACTCTCCTCCTGTTTTCTACCGTAATCCTGAATCACCTTCGTCCCGGAATATGGAAGATTACAGAGAATCTTTCTCCCGGTGGCCTCCCTTAACTTTGCAATCAATTCCTCCGGAAAACCATTAGGAAAGACTGGCATGGCTTCCTGGCTTACAATTCCTGCAAGCTCCCAATGCCCCGTTGTGGTATCCTTTCCCTTTGAAAGCTCCTTTAAACGCATCACTGCCCCCAGCGGATGTTCCACCGGCGCATACCCCTCTGCCAAGGTTCCCTCAATATTAAAAAATCCCAGTTTCTGTAAATTTGGCGTATGGAAATACTGGCTCCTAGATGCAGCATATACGGTATTGCTGCCCTCATCACCGTACTCCGCCGCATCCGGTGCCGCGCCGATCCCGACGCTGTCTAGCACAATCAAGAATATTCTCTTTTTTGTTTCCATCGTCCCCCTCCTTCTGGATAATCTTATCCATTTTTATACCCATGCATATCACAGACCTGCCTGCGATACTGCATCACAAACCTGTCTGCAACACGGTTTCCATAATGAGCTTGGATGTATACTTCCGAACTTTCTCACAAATCTCTTACAAATTTATAAACTTTCGATTTTTTTATTGTCCTTTTTGCACCATAGTGCTATAATTCATTTACTTCAAACACAAAATATTATATATGTTGTAACCGTAACATCCAACCTGATCCATGAAAGGAAAATATCCATGAAAGCATTGATCAAAAAATACAGCCATGCCTGGGTACTGACCTACTTTATCTTCTATATGCTCTGGTTCTCCTGGCTGGAACGCACTGTCACAACAAAGTACACTATTATCCACTTAACGCTTGACGACCATATCCCGTTTCTGGAAATTTTTGTTATCCCGTACTTTTTATGGTTCGCCTATATTTTTATAGCAGTCGCCTATTTCTTTTTCAAAGACAGGGCAGAATTTTACCGGATCGCCGCGTTTTTGTTTATTGGTATGACAGTCTGCCTGACTATTTATACAATCTGGCCAAACGGACATGACCTTCGCCCGGATCTTGACACACTCGGACGAAGCAATATCTTTACCAGAATCATGGGATGGCTGTACAGCACGGACACCTGCACCAATGTCTGCCCAAGTATCCATGCCTTTAACTCCATTGGTGCCTGTATCGCAATATACAAAAGCAAACATCTGAAAACCAAGCGCTCCCTGCGCATTGGCACCCTGGTTTTGACCGTATTAATCTGTATGTCCACCGTTTGTTTAAAGCAGCATTCCATCTTCGATGTTGCCTGCGCCTGCCTGCTCTCACTCGTCCTCTATGTCGCGGTTTACATCCCGGATTACGCGGGGCTGTACGCCAGACGGCATACACGCTCCGCAGGTACTGTCTAAGGGCTACACGAACTTGAAAATCTTTCCTGCTACTGTATAACCCACCTTCACGATTCCCCTCCCAAGGCGCGATTTAAAATTCATACTGCGCCCTAGGAGGTTATCGTGGATTTTTTTATACAGGCGCTTATCTTTTTTCTTTAAATCCTCCCAGAGTTTCTCCTTTTTCTGAATACTTTCCGGGGAACCCTCCTTAATCAGATACACAGAAGTCACCGTCATCATAATTGAGAGATACTTAATCATATAATGCTGTAACTTTTTATTTTTCAGTGCCATCACATCGCAGCAGTCAATCATATAGCGGTTCACACGCTCCTGCTGGTCAATGCGCTTAATCATATTCGCCACAGTTACGGACTGGTCATCCCGCCCAATAAAATACCGGTACAGGTTCACATCCAGGTAATACATGGTCTTAACATATGGCAGTGGCTGGTAGACAAAAATATTGTCCACATAGAAAGTATGCTTCGGGAGGGTAAGATTGCAGTCCCGCAAAAGTTTTGTCCGGTAAATTACAGAGTGCATCAGGATATAATGCCCCTGACGGAAATATTTTACCTCATCCCAGGTAAAAATCCTATCTGTCGGAAGTGCCGTCCGGTAATTAATGACTTTTTTCGTATTCTCTGTCACCTTCTCATAGACATAATTCGCAATCATCATGTCCACACTCTCCCCGCCACCAACCAGCCTGCGCAGAGTATCAAGCACCTTTTTATAAGCTTCCTCATCCAGCCAGTCATCGCTGTCCACCACCTTAAAATAGATTCCGGAAGCCTCGCGAAGCCCGGCATTGACCGCCTCGCCATGCCCGCCGTTCTCCTGGTGGATGGCTTTTACGACTGAAGGATGGTGGAACACGTATTCATCCGCAATCAGAGATGTTTCATCGCTTGAGCCGTCATCGATTATAATAATCTCCACATCCTCCCCCCCAGCCAGAATACTGTCGACCGCATGCCTCATATATTCTGCGGAATTATAGCACGGAACTGCTACTGTCAAAAGCTTCATATCAATGTGCCTCCATTCTCAATAGATTACAATAAAATAATAATCCTGTATTCCCAAGAAATTTTCCGCTTCCCGCATCGAAAGCTTTCCTTTTCGCCCGTCCTGCGGCCGGATCATGCTGATGCCCGACTTATCATACCCGGTAATTAGGATGGCTTCGCCGTTTCCATTCACCGCGATCACTGGATTTTGCAGGTATACATAATAAAGCGCTTCATCCAATGTCACACCGCCAAGTTTCATAATATGGCTGCGCAGATACTGTGCAATCCAGTCCGTCAGTAGCCCGTCCTGTGGGCGGTACTGCGAGATATCCGCTTCGACATTACAGTAGTCAAGCAGCATTTTGACACAGGCCATCAGGGAGTTTCCTCCGCGCTCCATGCCAACCGGCGCAATATCCCTAAGTTCCGCAGAAGCCGCCTTCACACCGCGGCTCCATATCACTGCCCCGTTGCTTCCAATCACCGAACCCGTTGTTTCATCCGCCACAACAATGGCCTCCCCCGGTTCCTTTGTCAGCAGCACAATATTCCCGTATGCGTAGGTTAGATAATAATCGGAAAAATATTCCGGCATATTGACACGCACCGTAGTATTATCACTAATCACGACATTTTTCGTGCCTGCGGTATCCGGAACCTCGGATATCTGCACGCTTTCCGGCAGGGAAAGATAATACTCCGTCTTCATCATGTCCGTCACACGCTTTGACAATGTGATGGAACTGCTTTTTCCCGCTGCCTGGTTCAAAATAAAATCCGGCTCCGCCACCTGGTAACGCCGCTTTCCCGAATTTTCCCCTGTGACACGCCCTAAGCGGATTACATTGTCCTCCACCGTAGCATCCACCACATAGTACCCGCTCTTCTCATATTTTTTAAGCTGATTCCCGTCAAAATCAACAATCTCCACCCTGTCATATGCTGCAACTAAGGTGCCATCCTCCTGGTAAATAGTATTTTCCACTCCCGACCTGCCAAGGATTAGATTATCATCAATGGCACCTAGAAGCCCTATGATCTCCCCCTTGCCTGCATGAATATCGCTCCTCGTCCCAAGATCCAAGTTCAGAACATGGACAAGGTCGGTGCGTCCCCGTTCCTTTGATGTCTGCCATGCCAGCATGTGCCCCTGCTCCACATACACCATACACTCCTGCGTCACATCCTGCGCAATAACCGAAAGAACACCGGTAATCAGGTTATATGAATAAACCGTATCGTAAATATGGAAATAAAATATATCCTCATAGTTGCAGTAAGCAAAATCCCCCATGGTTTCCTTCAAAATCTCATAGGTTGTATTGGCAGGAAAATACGCCCTCTCCTCAACCGTCTGATCAGCCGGATGGTAGGTATAGAGGATCATCCCGACCCGCCCCTCATATTCTCCCCGGTTCATATAGCCATATACCAGGAAATCGACCGCCCCGGTATCGTCTACGGAAAGCAGACGAATATCATGCTTATCATAAGTATCGCGCGTGTAATCCGAATTCCTCTGTGTAAAAGTAAATGCCGTTGTAAGCAGATTGTCTTCCGTGGTATAGACATACAGGGTTCCGCGCCGTACCATCGCAATCCTGGTATTATCATAGTTTGCAAGAACTTTCAAATCCGTATCAGCCGTAATACCAAGTTTAAACTCATTTTTTGAAAGGCTGATATTATTTACATCAAAAACCGCCTCCATCGAACGTTCATAATTATACACATAAACGCGCGTCGGGGTATAGCGGAAACGGAAATATTCCCGCACATAATAACGCTCAATTCCCGTTGTCGTATCAATCTCCATCCAGGTGCCAAGCACCACCGATGCAGTATCCTGCGTATATTCCGTAATCACCGGCTTCTCCGTAAACAGCACGCGCGGGGCAAGCTCCCCATAACTCAAAAAATCAAGGCTGTTATGCAGATTGGCATGGGAAAAATCCGTTTCATCCGCATTCTTTCTAGTTTCTAAATATTTCCTGACATTTCCACTTCTTTCCTTGTCAAGCAGTGAACTGTGGAACATTTCCACAAACGCAAGTTTTTCTTCCAAGTTCGAATTATTATAGAGTTTAAAGCGGGTATAATAATAGATACGTTTGCTCTCGTTACTGATCAGGGTCAACTTCGCCACATACTCGCCGCCTGCCGCATACTCGCCTTTTAATCTTAACTTCGCACTTTTTTGTTCTGTGCCATCCCCCTCGTTTACACGGCGTTCCAAGGAGATAACCGATCCTTCTTCCAGTTTTGTTCCAAGCATGGTATCATAAATCTCAAAATTAACTTTTTTTATATTGTAAGCGTTCTCGGTAATCAAAATCTCCACGCTCTTATCCGAGCCAACGGGTGTGATACTTTCCCGGAACAGCATGGCATCTAAGTTTGAACAGTAACCGTGCATCAGGTTGATTTCCCCTGCCTGCGTAAGCACTGTTACAACGGGCAATGTTGTCTGCTGCATCTGTGTAGTCTTTCGGTTCGCGCTGAAAACGCGCTCCTGCATATTGCTTCCAAAATAATATACCGATGCGGTAAAAATAGCAAGCAGGATCAGGATACGATATACGATTTTCAAAAATTCCTCCTATTCCTCCGGAAAAAAAGCGCGGTAAAGCGCCGGTTTTACAGAAAACTCCCGGATACAGCGCAAATACGCTGCGCGCTTTTGCTCCTTTAAACGCGCAGGCAAAAGTTCATTTTTCTTCACCGCACGAAGCAGTATATTTTTGGGCGTGTGTTCCATATCAATAAATTCCAATACCTGCACTTTATAGCCTAACTGCTCCAGCAAATCGGCGCGCAGCCCGTCCGTAACCAATGCGGCCATGCGCTCTTTTAACAGCCCAAAGCGCAGCACCGGCGCAAGTACTTCATTTTCGATTGTTTTATTGAGTTCATGCTGGCAGCAGGGCACACTTAAAATCACGCGCGCCCCCCAGTCCACCGCCTTTTTCAGTGCGGCATCTGTTGCCGTATCGCAGGCGTGAAGCGTTACCACCATGTCCACCGCCTCCGCCCCCTTATAGGATGCGATATCCCCCCTGCAAAAATGCAGTCCATCATAGCCGTAGCGCTCTGATAGTTCAGCACAGCGCCCGATTACATCCGCCTTTAAGTCAAGTCCTGTCACACGTACTTTATATTGCTGTAATTCGTGCAGGTAGTAATACATAGCAAATGTCAGATAAGATTTACCGCAGCCAAAATCAATTACCGAAATTTCCCGGTCTTTTGGCAGATACGGCAGCACGTCCTCTATAAATTCCAGGAAGCGGTTTATCTGGCGGAACTTATCATAGCGGGCATGTACCACCCTTCCCTCCTGCGTCATGACCCCAAGATCAACCAGGAATGGAACGGGTCGCCCCTCTTTAAGGATATAATTCTTTTGCCGGTTATGTCCCTGCGTACCCTGTATATTTCCCGCCGCCTTAACGGCACAGTCTTCCCTATCCTGGCAGGATTCCTGCTCCCACATCCCCGGATTTTTCTTTTCCCGCACGGTCACTTTGCCCTTCTTGCTAACTAGTATGGTTGCCTGCCCTTTCTGCGCCCGGATTTCAGCCTGCCGGAAACAATCCTTTAACCAGCCTTGAATCAGACTAAGCAATTCTTCCCGGGTGTTGTTTTTATGGAATACTTGGCTTCCCCGGTACTCACATGACTGGAAAAATAATTTGTCCTTTAGCCGGACAGGACGAATCAGGACTTTTTTTTGTTCCTCCGGCTGCCTGCTATTTGAGAGGATGATCTGGATCAGTCCCCCATCACAATATCTCTGTATTATTTCCGTTATTTTTTCATCCATGATACTCTGACCCATCCTCCATATCGGTTTTCATATGGATTTAATCATACCCTGTTTTGTTAAAAACTGCAATTACAAATTCCTTAAATTTTTCTTGTTTCCTCCTCTTTCCTTTTTTCCCGAAACGGAGTATACTGGTAAAAACAACCGGCTGGAATGGCACCGCAAAAACGGGCTTTTTTTGTATGCCAGAATGGAGGTTTCCTATGAAAGATGAAAATTGTATTTTCTGCAAACTCGCTTCTGGCGAGATTCCATCCACTACACTGTACGAGGACGAGGATTTCCGTGTATTCCTGGATATTGCCCCAGCAGTTAAGGGACATGCTATTGTGCTTCCAAAGCGGCATATGGCTGACCTGCTTGCAATTGAGGCAGACACTGCCAAAAAGATACTCCCCGTAGTTTCAAAAACGGCGGGGGCAATGAAGAAGGCATTAGGCTGCGACGGTATCAATATATTACAGAACAACGGCGAAGCTGCCGGACAATCGATCTTCCATCTTCATTTCCATGTTCTGCCGCGCTATCAGGACGACCATTTTACCATCCCGTGGAAGGCGCTTTCCTACGCTGATGGGGAAGCAAAAGAAATTGCGTCAAAAATTCGCAGTCATTTCCAGGATTAAACTAAAATTAGAAAAAAATCCCCGCTGATGCAGGGAAAAAATCCCCGCTGATGCAGGGAAAAAATCCCCGCTGATGCGGGGATTTTGCAGTTGCGGAAATTTTTCATCCTACGGTTTCCTTGATCAGTTTAACAATTGTTTCCGTAGCGTCCGTTAAATTACTGTTTTTCATGGCCTGGATATAGGTATCCCGCCCATCATAAACCTCATTAACTGCTGACAGCAGCGTTTCATTTGTCAGGCTTTCCTCATTAATTACATAGGCAAAACCCTGCCGCTCAAAGGACTCAGCATTTAAAATCTGATCCCCCCTGCTTGCCGCCGCAGAAAGCGGAATCAAAATCATCGGCTTGCGCAGTGCCAGCAGCTCGCAGACGGCATTCGCGCCCGCACGGGAAATCACCAGATCCGCCGCCGCAAACAGGTCGCTTAACTC
>CAMWUU010000146.1 GCA_947177515.1 uncultured Lachnospiraceae bacterium | reverse complement strand
AATTTTGTATATATTTTACTTATATCGTTTTGATCAAAAAAATAGTTATGGCCTTAATTTGCTGTAATTGAAAATAATATGTTTTTTTCCCTGTCAAGCCTTGCCTTTTCTTTCAGGATAATATCAAGGATATCGCTGCCAGTATGTATATAGTCTTCGTACACCGCCACTTCCTGCTGTAATTTTTCTATTAATTCCCCTGTTTCGGCAGAGCCTGTTTGCTGCTTTAGCACAAGCAGATGGTTTTTCATATCGTGGTAGAGCGAGCATACCCTTTCTTCGTCCTTTAGCTTTTCCTGATAATAGGCAAACTGTTGCTGCATCTGAAAAATCTGCATTTTTTCCCGCTCAACCTGGTTTTTAAGATATAATGTATTCTTAGAATACAGAAAAGTAACCAGAAAAACCATGGAAATAAATGTATCCCTGACATATGAAATCAGCTCCGAATCTTCACTTAAATTCAGGTAATCGAAACAACTCAGTATATAAACACCGAATACAATCAAAAAGCTGGCAGTCATAACAAGACAGTCTTTAAACTGGATTCTAAACTGAAAATTTTTTAATATCCTGCACATACCCCATCCCATAAAAATGCGTATCAGGAATGTTACCATATAGGATTCCCAACGAAGAATCATCATGCCGTCAACTGGAATAATCAGCTCTTCCCCATATACCCATTGCGTCAAAAAAACGCCTATGGACTCCGGCAGGATATTTGTTACGGTAAAAGAAATTTCGTTCACAGTGATAATTTGATAGATGGAGTCCCTGTAACATATTTTCATAAGGATAATACTAGTAATTAAAATCACAGGTATTTTATATGCCCCAAGTTTAGTAAACCACGTTAAAATCCAAATAACAACAAAAAGGGCACACATCGGAACCACCCGCCAGATTGGTGTACGAAAACGGGGTTCCTTGCATAAATATATGCTAAAAATGTACAATAACAGCATTTCTTCCAGTGTTAAGAGAATATCGAGAATCTGATATAACCACATTACAGCATCTCCCCCCAATAATCTGTCAGTTTTATCATAAACTCCTTACGCTTTGGCTGGCTGACCGGAATATGTTCCCCCGTAGATAAATGCAATTCTAACCCCTCCACCCCTTTTACATAGGAAAGGTTCACAATAAAACTCTGATGGCACTGGGCAAATAGATGTTTTGAACAAAGTAAAGTGGAAATTTGTTTCATATTCTTGTAAATAACCTGTTGCTGCTTCTCAAAATAAAGCATTACATTACGCTTGGCAGTTTCTGCGTAGCGCAAATCCTTATAAAATACCTTATGCTTGCCACTATCGTTGGAAAAACTTAAATACGGTTCATCTTTCCCCTGATAATGCGAAAAATAGCGGTCTAGCTCCATTTTCAAAACACCATATTTTAGAGGTTTTAAAAGGTAGTTGACCGCATTGTATTCATAGCCTTTCCATACATACTGTTTTAAAGAGGTCAAAAAAATAATACCCACCGTACTGTCTATTTTTCGGATTGCTTCCGCTGCTTTTAAGCCGTTTAACTGTTCCATTTTTATATCCATAAATATCAGGTCATATTCTGAATTGTATTTCTCTAATAATTCGCTGCCATCATGATAGACAAAAAAGCAAAGTTCGCTGTCTGTTTCAGCGGCATACCTCTCCAAATTATCTTTTAACTCATGGATAAGGATATCTTCATCATCGCAGATTGCTATCTTAAACATATTTATAAACTCCTTACTGTATAGAAAATAGCCATAAGTAAAACTCCACATATCCAGTATTTATGCAGATTTGCAAGGCATGGCAAACCTCTTTATCACTCCAAATTTATAGAAACAATCCAAAAGGAGCCTGCACGGCTCCTTTCTCTTTATTATCTTACCATTATCTTTTTGCCACGTTCTTTCAAACCGTTCCTGCAGCTCCTACTCTCTTGTAACATACCTTAAATCAAATAAAATATCTTTCTTAAGTTTCTCCGGAAATTTATCCCCATCCCGTTTTAAAATTTCTTTTATTTTTTCCGCCTGCTCCTTCGATACTACAGCATAAATATATCTGTTATCAATCCCCCTTAAAACCCTCCACTCCTCCTCCTGTGAAAGTTCCCCTCCCACATACAGCAAAAGCAGATAAGGCAGGCGCTCCCAGGACGGCTCGCACAGCAAAAGCCAAAGCAGATATTTTCCAATCACACTCCCATGCCGCTCACAAAACAAATGGTACAGTTTTTTCGCGCCATAATGAATCCTGTTTTTCCTAATCAGGCGGTATGCCGATTTCGCAACCGCCGGGCGGGCATCAAGCAGAAATTTCCAGTAAACTGCCTCCCCATCCCCCCCTGCAAGCCGCCCGTAAGCATCCAGTGCGGCTTTTACCATCCGGTTTCCTTCCACTGTAAGAAAAGGCTCTATCAAGGTTATTTCCTTTTTTGTCCCATATTCCCCAATCCCCAATAGCACCACCTCGGATGCCCTCTGCCGCAATTCTTTAAGATAAAAGTCCAATATCCGGAAATCCGTATGTTTTTGCAGGAGATACCCTACACTTTTGCGGATTCTCCTAGAACGGTCAAGCAGCATCTTAAAAAGCCCCGCCCAAACAGTCTGCTCATGCCCATAACAAAACCATAGCGCCTGGTAACGCACAATAGTATTGCGGGAAGCAAGATAGCGTTCCAGCCGCTCTTTTTCATAACCAAAATGTAAAAAAATCCCATCTAACAACAGCTTTTTCCCGTAGCCCGTCCTTTCCGCATCTAACAGTTTCTCCATCTGTACTAGTGACAGCACCCGCTCTCTTTTAAGCAAGCGGTATATTGCATTCTTAACCCAACTTCCATAATACGGCAGCCGTCCAACAAGCTGCGCATCCGGCATTTCCCTGAAAATGTCAAGCGCCCGCTCCTTTGCCCGCTCCCAAAGCCATTTTACATGCTCCCCACTGCGCCGGCCGGATCCAATCACTTTCTCCAGTATCGGAAGGGCAAAAAAGAGTTCCTCCACGTCACAGTGTTCCAGCCGCTTTTTCGAGAGAATAAACGCGCCCTCCCGGATTGCCCCCACCCAGTCATTCAAGCGCAGGAAAAAAAAGGGCAGGCTTCCCTTTGCACCATCTAATGCTTCCATACACCATTGACGGTCAAAACCATCCTCTAAGAATGTGCCAAGCATTAATACTGCATTATACTGTTCCTGTGTCAAATACGAAAAATCCTCACGGCGCGGTTTTATTATCCACCAGTCCGCCGCATCATCCTCCACGTACCATCCATCATAGTTGATCCTATATTCCTCCGACAGCCGGATCAGTTTTTTGGCAGAAATCTGTTTGAGCAGCCTTTCATATGCCGCCGCAATCTCCACCTGCAATTCCCGCTCCCCTGGAAATCTTAAAAAAACCCGCTGCAATATATTCCCGTAAACGGCATTTCCTTCCATAAACTTTGGTAATGCCGTTTCCCTGACATATACTAAAAACCTTTCCTCTTCTACCTTTTTATCTGACAATTCCATCCCCCTCTGCTGCGCATACCTTTTAGGACGGTCATACCAATCCCCCGCCCGCTAACGCAGACTGCTTAACTTATTCCGGATATGAAGTTCTCTATCAAAAGCCGTATAATCCGTTAGATACAGGGTACACGCTCCCGGTGTCTTTTTCTCGCTGTCCTCCTTGCCCTCGGTAAAATGATGCTCGCCAAAGCACGGTCCGATTACAAGGCTATCAAAACCATTTGTCACCTCAATTTCCCCCTCTTTTACCACCAGCACTTCGCTGCCTAAAACCGGCAGGTCAATCTGGGAAGAGGTCAGGAAATTCACACCCGAAAATGCCAGTTCAAGCCGCCACGGCGCGCCATCCACCCCGGAAGTTTTCACGCGCAAATCCACGCCGTCCGCTGCTTCCCTTACCCAAACATCAACCTCCATATCCGGTCCAAATTTTTTTGGCCGGGCAGCATGATCCATCTTCCACCAGTCACTTGTTTCTGGCACTTCTTCAAACGGCAGGTAATACCACCCCCGCATCACCTGCCTCAAATGGTATTCCCCCTGGGATAACTGCTCCATCTCCTCCGCCTTAAACGATCTGTGCTCGCAAAAACTACCGCACACTTTTATTTCCAACTTGATTGTCCCGTTATGGAGATAAAAGAAATTCGATTTCCCCTTCATTACCGTATAGCTGTAACGCCCGTTTTGGCACCTTGCAATACCGGAATCCCTATAGAATTTATGATAATCCCCAAAGGGATAATCCCCTTCATATACAAAACTGCGGTACTGCGGATGGAGCAAAAACCAGATCAGGCAGTCCGGGGCAGCTATCCTTTTTTCTTCTACCATCCTGAAAATAGAATTGCACATCGAAAGGAATTCCGGTATATTATATTTTATTCCCATCCGAAGGTATTCCATATAGTAATCTGACGGATAAACCAACAGATCCCTGTCAAACCGTGTGGAATTTGCCGTAAATATACTACCGTCCGGTTCCATATAATGAAGCATCATATAAAGATTGCGCAGGACATGCTGTTCATAGGAACAATCCCCCGTAACCTGCGACAAGAGTATCATCGCGTCGTTATTAATCCGGTTGTAATTCCCGGCGGATTTTTCGGAATATTCACCATCCGCATTGCAGTCGATGCCCTCCCTCAGATAAGCATATGCGGCCTCCTCCATCTCCTTACTATCAAAATACTGGCTGCATGCCATCAGGACGGATGCGATTGCCCAGCGGTGGTTCGGCGTGTGGAAACCACCATTTTTCATCCCGTTTGCACCGTTCTTTATAATTTCCTTAAGACGGCAAAGGATTTCTCTTTCCCTCGCATTTATTTCCCCCGATATCTAGGTTTTATCCCCTGCTGCTCCACTTTTTGTTTTTACTGCTGCCATACCGGTCTTCCCGCAAAGATATTCATACGCCGGCAGCAATTTTTTAAGACAGAACGCCGTATCCGGAGCGGAAGAAAAATTGCAGGTAATATAATCAAATAGCCCATTTTCATGCTGCGCCCCCCGAATGTAGGTAAGCCCTGCAATAATCCGGTTATAGACTTCCTCTTCCCGATAAAATCTGGTATCCGGACAGCAGTATGCCGCTATCATGGGCACTACCTGATAGATGGCATACTTTGCCTGGACAATCCCCGTCCCATCCCGAAATCCCCCGTAACGGGCATTGCCCGTTTCCATAATCTGATGCTGTATGGATTGGATTACCCGCCTTTCAGTATCCTTCACAATTTTTCTGTAATGCTGTTCCATCCCCCTATCTCCCCCTGTTATATTTTCCATTTTTTTACAATTAATCCACACCACAGATCCGCCCACTTATCTTCTTCTGCCATCCCCCACCCCGTTTTGTTTTACACCGCCGTCAAAAACAGCATTGCCAATGCCTGTCCGTAAGGCATCGGCTTTAACTCGATCTCCTTATAGAAGTTCTTATCCGTTCGCCCCATCGGTGTGCCGTAAGAAACCTGATGAACCACCCCTTCTTCGGAAATACAATTCAAAACTGCGGGAAGTGCCTTTAATGCTACCTTACGGTATGAAGGATCAATCAGCCCGTCCTTTACCGCCTTTAAAATCCCGTAGGCAAAGCCACAGGTAGCGCTCGCCTCCACATACGAATCCGCATCATCTAAAAGCGTATGCCACATACCGTTTGGAGCCTGATATTCTGCCAGGCTTTCCACCTGCCGATTTAAAACCTGTATCATCCGTCTTCTAATCGCCCCGTCCTTTGGGATAATGGAGAGAAATTCCGGAATCGCCATAGTAATCCAGCAATTCCCGCGCCCCCAGAACGCCCCTGCAAAATGGTTTCTTCCTGCAAATGTAAAACCATGGTACCAAAGTCCCGTTACCGGGTCACAAAGATATTTTTCATGGAGCAAAAACTGGTACTCCGCTTCCTGTACCATATGTCCATCTTTCAGAATACGTCCCATATTTGCCAAAAACAGCACGGCCATATATAGGGTATCGTCCCAAAGTTCCTGCTCGTTTAAGGAATCCGAAGTCTTATGCTGGAAGCCGCCCTCCGTTGTCCTTGGAAATGTTTCCATAATCTCCTTTGCTGCCTTCCTGCACGGTTCCATATATTTTTCTTCCCCGGTATATTCCGCAAGAAAGGACATTGCCAGGTACGGAGCCGCCGTATTGACATTGAGTGCCGGGAAGCCGATTAAAAGCTGCCTGTCATAATAGTCCCGAAGAATGGAAAGGTATTTTTCGGCGTGCTGTAAATGCGCCCCCTCCCTTTCATGACAAAACAATTTCCAGAGTCCAAAAAGTCCCACGCCCTGCGTCCATTCCCAGTAGCGGTACTTTTCAATATCATCCCCCGCCAGGTTATGATCCTGCATATTTTTCAGGAAGGTTTCATCCTCCTCGTATAAAATCCTGGTAAAAGCCTCTGTTACGCGCGCAAGCTTGCGGGAGGTTAAAGAAGATTCTTCCAGTTCTTTCTCAAGCTTATGAATCAGCCCATATAACTCCTGCGGTGTCCTCACAGTATAATCCGGCTGCCAGTCTGCTTCCTCCACCGTATGGAAATAACGCGGCGACCAGTCCATCCACACGGAAGTAATCCCATACCGGTTTGCCCCCGCAATATCTTTTTTTAAGTTATTGCCAACCATAACAATGTATGGCTTGTCCTCTTCCCTAAGCCCCATTTTTTCCATTGCCGTATCAAACATACTGACATGCGGCTTCTGATGCCCCACTACTTCGGATACAATCCACTGCTCAAAACAATCCCCGCATCCGTTCCCAGGGTAAACATTCTGAAAGGATTCCCATTCCCCATCCGCCACCAGTGCGATACGGAATCCCTCATCGCACAGACTTGTAAGCATCTGTTGCGCCCCTGGGATAAAATCCGCCCCGGTTACTATCCCATTCCCGTCGTATACCTGGCTTCCCTCATCAATCAGGGTATCGCCGCTATCCATAAATATAATCAGATTTTTACTCATACAAAATCCGTGCCCATCCTCTCCAAGATATCCTGCCACGCCTCATCGTCTATTTCCTCGTCGGAAAAGAGTTTCCTTTTGTCCTCCTGCGTTATTTTGCGGATCACTTTGCATGGATTGCCCGCAGCAACACACCAGTCCGGAACATCCTTCGTCACCACACTGCCCGCACCGATCACAACATTACTGCCGATATGTACACCGGGGCAAACTACGGTATTGCCCCCAAGCCACACATTATCCCCGATCACCACTTCCTTGCCATATTCATAAAGCGAATTGCGGCTAACCGGATGCACGGGATGCCCTGCAGTATAGATCGCCACATTCGGTGCCATCTGACAATTATCCCCAATTTTAATTTTCGCAACATCTAACAATGTGCAATTATAATTGGCAAAAAAATTTTTCCCCACCTCAATATGTTTTCCGTAATCACAGTAAAACGGCGGGTTTACAAATGCATCTTCCGATTTTCCAAATAACTCCTTTACCACTTCTTTTATTCCTGCAAAATCAAAGCGATCCATAAAATTGAGTTTTTGCAGTATCCTGCGGCATTCCAATTGTTCTTTGAAAATACTTTCATCCGAAATATATGCCATCCCCGCATCCCTGCGCTCTTTGTTTGTCATTTTTATTTTCATCCTCCT
Source organism: uncultured Lachnospiraceae bacterium (assembly GCA_947177515.1). Taxonomy (GTDB): domain Bacteria; phylum Bacillota; class Clostridia; order Lachnospirales; family Lachnospiraceae; genus RGIG4057. The sequence continues at coordinate 447 of CAMWUU010000146.1, read as the reverse complement.
ACTCCTTCTTAGAGTTTTCCAGTTTCTATCATAATACTTTTCAATGCGCCCGTCAAGCGATTCAATATGGAACTTCCCGCACAGCCTAGTTTCCTGCTACCAGCCTTAGTTCCTCAAACGCCCCATAAAAGTTTATCATCCCATAACCAATCTCCCTAGATGCGCTCACAAGCCCTTCCCGCGTCGCGCCCCCCTTAATAAGCCGTTTGATCTCCTGTGTCCTGATCTGCGGCTGCCTGCCATCAACCACCGCCCATTCAAGAAACAGGGCGCATCCCCCCGCCGTAAGCGCCGCTGCGATGCCCCCGCCGCTTTTGGTCTGAAAACCGCCGCCCGCTAAGGGTCCATAGATGGATACTCCCGGTGCCGCCACATCCGGCTTGCGCTCACCGGTTCTAGTAAACCCCCGCCCGGAATGTAATGCCACCGAATTATCTTCAACCCGGT
>CAMWUU010000145.1 GCA_947177515.1 uncultured Lachnospiraceae bacterium | reverse complement strand
TTTAATTATTACAATATATTACATATTTGTAAACCATCCATTGTTTAACGCGAATGAGATTGCGGCCACATGATTGCAAACGGGATATAATTAATCCCCCACCATAAAAGTGGGGGACTTTTTACTACCAGAAGTTAAAAATTCTGATTACTGATAAACAATCTCGCATTCCGACGCATCCCCTTCTATCTGGCATTCAAATCCCTGCTTTGGAAGGATAAGCGTTTTTGTCACATTGCCTTCTAGATAAATTGAACCGGAGCCGGTATAACTGTTTTCACTGCCAAATCGTATGCTGTCCGCCCAGCTTTCATCCTGTCCTTCCCCCATTACAACCGTAAGGTGCTCAAGCCCCCTGTGTCCAGAAAAATCAAGCATTTCTAGTTTTCCACCTAAATTGGTACAGTTTACTAACCTGACACGGTTCAGATTCCTGTTCTGCAATAACTTTGAAAAATCCGCCGTGATATTGGTAAGGTTTACTTCCTCTAATGCATACATCCCGCCAAGATCCAGTTCCATGCCAGCCCTGCTGTGAAATGTCAGCCTTATTAGGTTATCCGGGTTTTCGATCGAAAACATGGTAAGCGTACTTGGCAGGAGCAGTTCGGTAAGCCGTGGATTATTTAAATGCAGCTCTTTTACCGCGGCACCCTCGTTCAATCTCAGGACACGAAGATTTTCCAGATACTCAATCCCCTGGAAGGACTGTATTCTTTTTAGCTGCGTTTCACTTTTCAGGCGGCGGATGTTTGACAGATACTGGTCATTCTCCGCACTTAGTTCGCGCACACTCCTCAATTCCAAATCTGTTAAAATAAGATTCCTGTCCTGGTCTGCATACTCATAAAGATACTGCCTCCATAACGGATCCGGGAAATTTTGAGCGGTCAGCCAGACACTTCCCCATGGCAGGGTTTTTCCTGTGTCAAGCAAAAGTTCTTCTGCAAAAAGTATTTCGCAGCCAGCAAAATCTTCTGGTATTTCAAAGTATACATCCATATTCGGAAGCACAATCCTGTCTGCAATTTTTGATTCAAAGGTGATCTGTTTTAACCATGAGTTATCCTGAAAAAGAAGTTCTTTTACCAGAATACAATCCTTTCCTTTCATAGCGGAATAGTAAAATTCCTGCAATTCCGGAAAACACTTAAAATCCAGGGATTCCAATCCTTCCGGCACAGATAAAGTACAATAATTTAGCGATAATGCTGTCAACTTCCTAAGGGTATCCGTTCCCAAAAAACCGGACAGATCAAGATTACATCCCTCCAGCGATATACTCTGTAATTCCTTGCAGGCAAACAAGTCCACAAGGGAAATCTCTTCCTCCGCCACTTCTAGGTTTGCAAGCTTTGTAAAAGTTTTCCATGGCATTTGCGCGATCCCCTGAATCCGATAGGAAAGTGAAGTCAGTTCCTCCCCGTTCTCAATGGAAAACTCCTGCACGGAACTACATTTTACATACACGGACTTAAGTTTTGGATTGTTAAGTGGTAGCTTCTGTAATTCATATGCACCTTCAAAATAAATCTCCTCCAGATTTTCAAAATACTCAATCCCCTCAAGGGATTTGATCGCACGCAGTTTTTCCGCCCTACCGACCCCATCAGCAAGATATCCTCCATCCGAAAGCCCGCCCATGCATTTAACACTGCCAAGCCCGCGCAATGCATTCCGTTCATATTGGGACAGACGGTTGTTCCTGTCTTTATCCACATAGGCTCGGATATAATCCCGGAATGCTGCATCCGGAAAATAGGTTTCATCAATAGGCAGTTCCCCGTCTTTTGTTGTCACCTTATTTGTTGTCACCTTTTCTGTTGCCAGCTTATCTGTTGTCAATTCCATCTGTCCGTTTCCCCTGTCATCCACCAAGCCCCCGGATGTCACAGATACGACAGGCTCAATGGATGATGTGGATGATGTGGATGATGTCAATCTCGTTGATATCACAGAATCCGCAGAAATAACCGTCTGCGGATTCCCGCTTCCTGGCATTTTGGCCTGCAAACCTGACATAGATAATTCTGCTGCCTGCGTGAATCCTTCCTCCCCATACACAGGAGCATCCTCCTCTTTACCGGCATTTCCCGCTTTCTGACCGCATGCCGAAAAAAGAAGCGCGGCAGCAAGCACCGTTCCCGCCATCCGTCTGAAATTTTTTCCTTTTCTCATATTCGCCCCTCCTTTTCCCAAACTGTATAGCATCTCACTAATCCTGCAATGGACTCTTTCCTCTATCATACCATTTTTTATACATCCTGTAAAGAATTTTATCAGGAACAATCCAGCAATCCTTTTATTCTTCTTCCCCCTCTGGCATTTCCATTATTCCTCCCCCCATCCAACTTCCTGTCTGCTCCACAATCCCCTTGATAAAAAGAAGCCCGATCGGCCCCAAAAAGACTCCCGAAACTCCAAACAGCTTTACTCCCGCATAGATTGCAAGCATCATTGTTACCGGACGGATGCCAAGCTTCCCCCCAAGAAGCTTCGGTTCAAGGAATTCGCGTAATACCTGGCAGATTAAAAACATTAAAAATAGGACAATGGCCTGTGTGTAACTCTCGGCAAACAATCGGATCAGTGCCCATGGCACCAGGATCAGGCCGCTGCCAAGCACCGGGAATGCATCAAAAATCGCAATGGCCACGCCCAGCAGCAAAGCGTACGGATTGCGCAGGATAAAAAATCCTGCCGATAATACCGCCGCAATCAGCGCCAGAAGCAGAAGCTGGGTTTTCAGATAGGCCGCGCCGCCGCCTCTCAAACTCCCAAGCAGCCCTCCCAGATACTTTGATTCGCAAAGTTTTCGGTAATCCTGCCGATATTTCTCCATATCTTTGATTACCATAAGAGTCGAAACAATAATTATCAGAACAGTACCAAGGATTGCTGCTGTACCTGCGGCAAATTTCAATGTTTTGGCAGTGAGCGCCGGCAGGATATCTGTCTGGATGCGCTCCATTAATACTTCCATCGCGGAAGAAAGCACTCCCATCACTGTACCCCGCTCCAATCTAAGCAGTCGGTCGCAGCCAATGCACAGCCCGTCCACCTGCTCAGTCAGATAGCGCTCATAGGTTTCAAAATTCTGAAAAAATGCGACCATCTGTGTTAAAAGCATTTGTCCCACTGAAAAGACTGCCATCAAAAGCAAACATAAAAAAGTAAGAAGCACAAATGCCCCTGCTACAAAAACAGGCAATTTCAATTTCCGGTGCAAAAAGCGGACAGCCGGATAAAGAAGCATGGCAAAAAGCCCCGCCACCACAAAAGGCAAAACAAGTGGCAGCAAGAAACGGAATGCCAGGTATACCGCCCCTGCTGCCAACAAAAAACACAAGCCTGATTTTATTTTCTCATCTTTTAAAAAGTCCATGTCCATACCTCTGCGCATATATACCGCACTAAAACCGTTTATTTTTCCCTTTTATCTGGTTTAGTATGAACTTTTTTCCCGCACTTATTCATGCCCCACGTAAAACCACCATCTATTTTATTCCATTATTTTCCATCCAACATAAATGTCTAATTTTCAGAAAAACAGCGCCCCATGCTCCCTGAAAAATTCATAGTAAATCCGCACATTCTCAAGTTCCCACCAAGGACAGACCTGCGCTGGGCAAGCATCCAGATTATATACCTTCGCTCCCTGCATGGCCAACAGAAACGGCGAATGCGTTGCCATAATAAACTGACATTCTTCTTCCCCCGCCCTCTTTTCCAAAAGTTTCACCAGCTCAAGCTGCATTGCGGGGGAAAGACTGTTTTCCGGTTCGTCCAGACAGTAGAGGGTCTTTGTCTTGATCTTCCTTTCAAAATACGCAAGTGCTGTTTCCCCGTTGCTGCCAAGTTCCACCTCCTCTCCCGCTGTGCGCCGGATAAACTGCCGCCTCGATACGGAGCGTGAGCGCGCCAGTATCTGTTGGCGCATGGTATCGTAATCGTCCATGCTCTTAAATTTCACACTTTCCCCGTACTTTAATTTTGCATACTCCTCCCGCGCCGCCTGTTTGCCCCCGGCAATCTCCTCATTACGCGTGCGCATCGCAAGCATATAGTCAAACACATCGTCACTTGTAATAATCCGGCTGCCCGAAGGTATCCGGAGCGCAAATCCCTCCTCGTCATGTCCAAGTTCATATCTGCACTCTTCCCGGTAACGGTCAAAAATCTCCCCCGAATTATAAGGCGCAACCCGATTGAGGTTTAGCCGGCCTGCAATCAGGTTTAACAGCGTGCTTTTTCCAGAACCGTTCCCTCCATAGAATATGGTTATTTTGGAAAAGATAATTTCCGAAAGTTTTTTTCTGTCAAAAATTCCGCAGGGATAGGCATTGTCCACATAGCCGAATTTCCCCCCATTCTGCCACGCCTGGTCTTGATACATTTCCTCCTCATTATCAATAGGCAAAGTAAAACGATAGAGATAAATACCAGTATCATCTTCCTCTTCATTCCCTAACCTGTCCAACCCCGAAGAGAACTGCCCCGCTGCTATTTTCCCATCCTCCTTTCGCTTCGTCCGGGATGCGACTATTTTCGTTTTGCGGCTTCCCTTTTCTTCGGAATTTTCCCTCTCTATCTTTTTTTTCCCACCTCCTTTTTGCCGCCCGTCCCCTCCTTCCATAACTGCACCCTCTGAAATTAACTGGATGCAAAGCTGCATGCGCACCAGTACCTCTTCTTCATCGCCGCTTGTGCGCAGCACCGGAATCATTTCTTCCGCATAAGAATCCTGCAGTTTTTCATTCATCCCGGCTAATGGTGCCAACACACGCTCCATCGCGGCACGCGTGATCAGTTCCTTTTTCACTGCCCGGTTTAATTCCTGCATTAAAATATATAATTTGTCCTCATATCCCATATCTATTCCCCCAGTCCGCTTCAGCGGATATACCAATCAGAATTTTATCCATCCTTTTTATCCCAATCTATACTGCGCACCAGTTAAATTTACAGGGCAACCCGACTGCAGACCGTCAGGCAGGTGCTTTGCCAGAGGCTTTACTGTAAATCCTGACGGTCTGCAGTATAATTCTATTATACCGGAAGCTTCCCTGCATTACAATGGAAACTTATTTTTTTACCTTTCAAACTTATTCCCCCACTTGTTTTTCTCATTTTTTTCCTTTATAATAAACCAGGAATAAATAATTTCAGCCCCTGCCATCCCAACCAATCTACATATAAAAAAATGCTACAGACATTTATAATCCCGGTGTAGGAAAGGATAGCAGTGCTATTTAAGAAAGGATTACATTATTATGGATGCAAAGAAATTCAGCGACCCGCTTTCCCTGCGGGATATCAAGGTGACTGACAATTTTTGGAAAAACGAGATGGAACTTGTCCGTACTAAGGTGATTCCCTACCAGTGGGATGCCCTTAATGACAATGTGCCGGGAGCTGCGCCAAGCTTTTGTATGAAGAATTATAAGCTTGCTGCGGACTTAAACGCACGCAAAAGGGCAAATCCATCCTATGAACAGCCTGTTTGGACAACATCCAATTTTAACCTTGTGCCGGAGGATATCAACAACCGCGAGGAACGTTTTTACGGCTTTTTGTTCCAGGATACGGATTTTACCAAATGGGTGGAAGCGGTGGCTTACTCCCTGACCCAGCATCCGGATGCTGCCTTAGAACAACTTGCGGACGACGCGATTGATGTGGTGTGCGCCGCGCAGCTTGACAATGGCTATTTAGATACTTTCTATATAATCAATGACCAGAAAAAGATTTTTTCTAACCTGCGCGATAACCATGAACTGTATTGCTTTGGCCATCTTACCGAGGGCGCGGTTGCCTATTATGAGGCAACTGGAAAGGATAAACTTTTAAAAACTGCCTGTCGTTTCGCGGATTATATTGATTCCCATTTTGGTCCAGAGGAAGGTAAATGCAAGGGGTATCCGGGGCATGAGATCGCAGAGATGGCTCTGGTGCGTCTTTACCACGCAACGGGCGAGGAACGATATTTAAATTTGAGCCGCTTTTTTATTGACGGGCGCGGCAGGCAGCCTTATTATTTTGACAGTGAAGTTGACCATAAATTCACACCGAAGCCGGGCGATGCCCCACTGCGCCATTTTTATCACCAGGCACATCTTCCGGTACGGGAACAGACTGAGGCGGTTGGACACGCGGTGCGCGCTGTCTATCTCTACTCCGGCATGGCGGATATCGCCCGTCTGACGGGGGATGAATCCCTGCTTGCCGCGTGTGAAACGCTCTGGGATAATATCGTAAACAAGAAAATGTATATTACGGGCGGCATCGGCTCGACTAACCACGGCGAAGCATTCACCTATGCTTATGATCTTCCGAATGATATGGCTTATGCGGAAACCTGCGCTTCAATCGGCATGGTATTTTTCGCCCGCCGCATGTTGCAGATCAAACCGGACGCACGCTACGCCAATGTTATGGAACGTGAACTTTTCAACGGCGTTTTAAGTGGCATGGCACTTGACGGAAAAAGCTTTTTCTATGTTAATCCGCTTGAGGTACTGCCAGAGGCCTGCCATAAGGACGAACGCAAATTCCATGTAAAACCGGTTCGCCAGAAATGGTTTGGCTGTGCATGCTGTCCGCCAAATATTGCAAGACTGGTTAGTTCCATTGCCTCCTACGCCTGCACAGAAAGGGAAGATACACTTTTTGTACATTTATATATGGGATGTGAACTGAAAAAGAAGGTTGGGGAAAAAGAGGTTTCGATTCGGATTGTATCTGGCTTCCCTTATGATGGAAAGGTTACGGTTGCCGTAAACACTGATACGCCTGTTGGAATGACCCTTGCACTCCGCCTGCCGGACTGGGCTACGGAATGTACGATAAACGGGGTGACTACTACGAAAGTAGCACTTTGCGATGGAACCGGCGATACATTGGAAGGTTTTGGAAATAAAGCAAATATTTCCGCCCCGGATGCAATTCTTACAAAGATTGCTGAAACGACAGGCGCTTCTTTTGCTAGTGTTTCGGATGGCTATCTGTACTTAACTGGCACCTGGTCGGGCAATACGGATATTAATCTTGATTTCCCGATGACTATCCGTATTATTGCGGCGAACCCATCCGTCCGTGAGGATATAGGAAAAGTAGCTGTGACATATGGACCAATGGTATACTGTCTGGAAGAGGCGGACAACAAAAATAATTTGCACTTGCTGCGGCTTGACTGCGCGCACCCTGATTTTAAGATTATGCCGGATGGAATTCTTGGTGCGCCGTCGATTACAGCAAATGGATACCGGGAGGAAAAAGCGGAGGAAGGGGCTAAATTGTACCATGTTTATCAACCAGTAAAACTTACAAAATGCCAGCTTACGTTCCTGCCATATTATATGTGGAATAATCGGGGTGAGGGTGAGATGACGGTCTGGGTAAGAAGTATGTAATCCATGTGAAAGGGGCTGCCGCAAATTGCGGCAGCCCCTTTCCCCTTATTTTTCTGTTGGAATATGTATTAGATTGGAATTCCAAAATGATACATCTTCCCGTCTTTTCATGATTACATGCTTCTCTTACCTGTTTTATCAAATTTTTTGTGAATTGGAAGAATTTTTAAACTGGGCAACGTGACTTTATCCCCACTTTAAAATGACTTTGCTGCAAAAGGTAAAAAAATAAATTTGATAACAGATTTCCACTACCCTGTATTTCCTAAGTTATGGGAAATAATTGCGCAGACAGCTCACGAAAATGATTGTCAAATTATAGCTACTACACATAGTTATGAGTGCATTGTTGGAACTGTGGATGGAATAAAACAATCAGGTCGAAATTCTTCGTTTTGTTTTTATCGTCTTGATAAAAATAGTACAAGAAGTCATTTATATCGATACTCGGATGATTTACTTCAAACTGCTGTCGTAACGGATATGGAGGTTCTATAATGGAATATAGGACATCCCAACAAAGATAAAACAAAAAAATAGTTTCCAACTAAATCTTATTAAGGGTGGCTCCCTCTTCCATAAGGAAAAGGGAGCCTTTTGACATTGAACTTCCCATCCTTTGTTCACGCTAAAAATCCCAAGCCCCGATTACATGGCCGCCATCACAAACGGCATCCCTGCCCTAATTGCTTC
>CAMWUU010000144.1 GCA_947177515.1 uncultured Lachnospiraceae bacterium | reverse complement strand
GCCCTGGATCACCTTGGTAGAATCCCCATTAATCGCCGCGCTAAGATGCTCTGAAAGCCAGCTCTTTGCTGTACCCGGCTCCCCGATCAAAAGCAGGGCACGATCTGTAACAAGTGTTGAGATCGCAATCTCCACCAAACGTTCATGTCCGATATATTTCGGCGTGATCTGGGTGCGCCCCACCTTGCCGCCGCAGATATAGGTACGCACCGAGCGCGGCGACATTTTCCAGCCCGTCGGCACTGGGTCTTTCTCCGCCGCAATCAGCGCGTCAATCTCCTTTTGAAATAATTGCTCCGCCGGTAATCTTAAAATTTCCTGTTTCATAAACCATACCTCTTTCCTGTCTTTAAATTTCTATTTCCGAATTTCCCCGCCATATCATTAACCGGCGCAAAAGCGCCGGTTTTCTTTTCTGCCAAACTCCACAATTCTACAGTATACTCTCAACCCAGTTCATATAATTCTTCTCGTTCCAGTTATATATGGTTGCTTTCCCAGTTTTTGCCAGTTCCGGAATCCGCTTCGCTTCTGCTATCTTATCCTCCCGGCTCCCTGGCATATTCTGGACAAAATACTGAATCTGCCACATGGAAACTCTCGGCCTGGACTTTACAAAATGTACCAGAAGCTCCTCGCAGCGCGTGCTGCCACAGCGTTTAAGCGGCACCAAATACTCATCCGACGGGGTGGAAAGTGCCCGCTTATAAAAATATTCCTCCAGTATGCTGCAGACTTCCTTATCCGCCGGATCAAACAGTTCTGCCAGCCTTCTGTCAATTTCCTGATCACGGCACCGGATCAGAAGTTCCAGCAACTTTCCTTTTATTTCCATGCGGACTGGCTGTGCATACTCACGGCTATATTCCGCTACGTTATCATAGCAGGAATCTTCAAACGCATATCCTTCGCCCTTATGGAATTTAAGATAGCGAAGCGCCTCCGTGAGAAAATGGTATGGCACGCATGGGGTCTTATCAAAAAGCTGCTCGGAAAGCCAGTCAACAAAATCTGTGCCTGCATTTTCTGTTCCCGTGCCACACTCGCTGATTACACGCGCAATAAGCGCCGCAGGAAAATATTGAATCAGCCCCTTCGCTCCATCCTCCCCTTCATATATGGAATGAACCAGCGAAAATATTTCCTCCCCCGGTTGCGAAATCAACCAATAGCACAACAGCCCAAGAACTTCCCTCTGTAATACACTTCCATATTTCCCGCTTGCAGCCGCTGCCTTGCTCAATGCGGCACAGACCTCAGGTCCGCTTTTTCCATAGAGTGTATCCACAAAATGGGCTGCTGTCTGTTCCCACTCTTTCATGGCTAAATCGTCTTTCTTTTTATCGCCGGTTTTTTCCGGTTTTGACTGCAACCACTCTTTCAAACCTTTTGCTGTCAGGCGCGCCGCCCAGGCCGTTTTGTTCATCTCCGGACTCATTTCCAGATATTCCATCACGGTTTTCGGTTTTTTCTTATACATTTCTTCAAAAAGTTTTTCCACTTCTTCATTGTCGTTACAGGCCAGCACACAATAAACGACTTTTTTCGTATTTCCGCGCTCTTTCTTGCCAAGATCCATTAAAAATTCTATATTTTTCGGATCATGGCGCAGCGCGTAGATCAAATTCTGGCGCAGTTCGCCTTCCGCCGTTTCAAGCTGTTTTATGTAGAAATCATTGGCCGCAGCTCCCATCCACTTATCAATAATATGCAGTCTGCGTACCATCTCCTTCTTGCCCTTCGGGTTAAAATCGCGCACCAGAAGGGGAATCACATCTTCCCCGTCCTCAAGCAGCCAATTCCTCACATCGTCGGCAAGTTCCGCGTAGGACGCGCCGAGTGCCTGCACCATTGCCACACGGATGCGATAGTCCTTAAACAGTTCTGGGCTTACCTTGTGACAGTCCGTCACATACGCATAGCGGCCGCCGCCGGAAGTAGTTAATGCTTCCCGCAATGGTTGGAGCGTGGAATGTGGCACATTGGAGAGAACCATTTTCTTTTTCTTGCTTACATTATTTTCGATCCCCAACTCTTCTTTGGCAAATACTGGTTCCATCTCCCCCGCCACGCCCACAGCGCCCTGGGTGCAGCAGACCGCGTCCACCAACGTGATGGCATCAAGCAAAAGGTCTTCCTTGCCGTCCGTTCCCGCATCTGCCGCAATTAACTTCCTGCACAGTTCACCTACCTTCGCAAACACTGGTGCGGCTTTTTCTAGCGGTGCCATCGCTTCTACCGCCCTCTTTAACCTGAAATCTTCCGCCAACAGGCTTGTCCCGGCAATCATTGCCGTGCGCAGGCGGTCGCGCAAATCATAAATCGGTGTTATATCCATAAATTTTATTCTCCTTATATAAGTTCCGCATTCGCCCTATCAGTACCACTATCTCTGGAGTAATTTCTGTCCGCTTCGCTCCCATAAATTCCTCCCTGTACTGTACAGGCTCTTGCTTTTTTAGAGTCCCACATTCGCTGGATTACAGATTTAATAAAGCAGGCGCACAACTTCATTTTCTGTGAGGATGCTGAGTGGCTGCAATTTCAGCCTGCGTGCTGCACTGTCATAATAGAATGCCCCCAACAGCACCTGGTCTTTCAACAACCTCTCTTCCGGCAAAAGCCCAATCCGGTCAAGCGACGGCTCAATCCCCGGCGCATCACCAAGCATCACCGTTTCCCCTGCCGCATTCTTTAAGCAGAGCGAACCGCCGATCTTCCCAATCTCTGAAAATGCAACCAGACGGATAAAAACTGGGTCAGCAATCGCATTTTTCAGGGTATTTTTCACATTCTTCGTTTCCGCCGCAAGATTCGTTACCGCCATCTTTCGCAAAGCACCAAGATCGCCCGCATCGATATCCCGGATCTGCACACCATTCCAGCGCACACGCAAATTCCCCTGACCCGGATAGCAGGCCGCCGATGCCACATGCGCCACACCGAATACCGAATCCTCCTGCTTTACATATTTTAACGCTTTAATTGGCCGGTAATTGTAGGTCATATAAATCGTTCCGTCCGCCAAATCCGCCCATGCCCCCGCGTCAATATATTCCTTGCGCGCATCATCGTAAACACACCAGAATGAAAGCTGCATCAGATCCGCCTCAGAAAGCGTCTTGCCAAGCGCCTCGAGTTCCGTCAGTTTCCAAACACCGCCAAGTTCCTCATAGAGTTCGTTATCGTCCGGCGCATCCTCACCCTTTTCTAATTTATCCGTTAAATATTGCTTCGACTTTTTAACTAATGTCCAAAACTTCTCCAAAACCGAAATCGCGCTATCGTAATGTGCTTCGTCCCCGTCTTTCTGGAACGCCGCAACCTCCAACATCAGCCCATTCAAAAGGCGCTGCGGTCCCGGTAAGTAATAATCGCCGAGCTGTTTTGAAAGCTGTTCATAAGTTTTTAACGCTGCACCCCCCATGGTGCCAAGACCCGCCTTGATTAAATCCCTCACCAGCTTTTCCGCAAGCCCAAGACCTTCAAGCTGCTTTTTTAACTTCTTCGTCCGCGCCGCCTTCGCAGATTTTGCAGACTTTTCCGCCGCAGCCTTCTTCTTCTCGATCTCCTCCTCCGTCAGTGGCCTATCATCCGCCCCTTCTTCCGCATTCTCCTTCTTACCTGCCTTCTTCGCGCGCTTTTTTAAAATATCATCCGGAATCTCGCATGTACCAAAATCCTTGCCCGCCGCAATCTCATACAAAAGCGCAAGCCCATGTTTGCATGGAAACTGCCTGCTCGGGCAGGAGCAACGGCAGACTGGCGCGTCCGGCTCAATAAAATCGACCGTTGTGATATAATTGCTCTTTCCGCTCCCGGTACACTCGCCAAGATAAAAGGTATCGTCTGCGGAGCATTCCCGGCGGACAAAACCGCCCTTTGCCGAAATTTTCTTCCCATTCGATGCCGCCGCAGGATTTGGTGCCATCGCCGCAATTTGCTGTTCAGTTATTTTTTGCATAATACCCCCATTCTGTTCTTAGAACAATGTTTTAGATTTTCAGAGCTGTACTGTCACAACCTTCTGTTTTTCCACTTTATTAGTATACTCGCAACATATGGAAATTTCAAGATATATTGCAAAAAAGTAAGAATAAAGAAAGTTTTTCGAGTAATTATTTGATAATACTTATCGTATATGATACACTATACATAATATTTTTTAAAAGTAAATATAAAGAACATGTTGGGACTACTGTCCGATGTTTTTTCCATGAAATGGGATTATTAACTAAAACCGGCATTTCCCAGGATTAATAATATTTTTTTTCATCCATACAAATTAGCACAAAGCAGGATTATAAGACTGTTTTTAGAGAACTTGGAATATTTCCATAATAGCAAAGAATTCTCCTCTGCCCAACGTATGGGACTTTTTAGATTTAACAGCTCTATTTTTTTGCCACAAGGTGCAGTATCTGGGCAAAATCTATCGGTACTAACCCTACCGCAAAAGAAAACTCCCATACCACTCTCGATACAGGAGTTCTTCCACCAAAATTCATTTTTTCAGTCCCAAATATTTGCCCGTTTCTAAACCAGTTCAGCCTTTGAAGGGTTCTCCCTCTTTACCCCCTTTGCAATCTCTTCCACGGTTTCGAGTGGTAAATCAAGACTTTCTGCAAGATCTGGTAAAGATAACTTTCCTGTCCGGATCAATCGTCTGGCACTTTCTTCCACTCCTTGCCGGTGTCCTTCCTCACGTCCTTCCTCACGTCCCTCCTCACGGATATCCCTCACAAACGCCTCTTCATCAAACTCTGTAAGCAGCATATCTACCACCTCCGCCCGATGCTCCAACAAAATTCCTGAAAGTTCCCCACCTTTTGCAATATATTCTGTTACTACACGATCCACTGCTTCTTTCTGTTCCATTTGCTTTTGATACTCCCTAACATTTGAAACAAATTCCGTGTATTCCCCAAGCACCCTGCACTGATCCAAATATTTCTTATTCCCCTCATGGTTTAGGTTCAACACTGTTGCTGTCCACTCAAATTCACCGGATCTATCTTCCCTAATAAACATATCGGATAAGCGCTGTTTCTCTACGGCTGGACGCTTTTTCTCCCCATTATAAAACACAACATATCTTGGGGTTGGAAGCTTAATCTGCTTGTTCCGGTATAGATTATAATGTTCCGATACAATATATTTTTCATACATCCGTGCAAAATACATCAGACCACGGATTGGCATATTCGGGTTGACAATGGACTGATGTTCCCACAGTTCCATATTTCCCGAAAGTAAGATGGCTACATCATTCCGCATCCGGATATAGATTACATCTTTAAGTGTTATCAGTTCCAGTTCCTCCTCATTGCTGTATGCGGCACCATTTAAAGCATTATACAAAGATAGCGCGTTCTTTTTGTATTTTTCATTCCCAAAAAGGAAGCAAAAAAGACGATCCTTATACTCTGAGTTTATTTTATATTCCATGAAACCCCCCTTCTACACTACGGTTGTCTATTCCCATTATACTACAATCCCGACATAAAAGGAAGCGTTTTTCAACATAATATAGCCAAAATCCCTGTCCACCAAAAAAGGGTTCCGTTTTTTATAATCCAACAACATAAAACTGGTTGAATTCTGTATTTTCAGACATTTTAACCAAAACCCTTTTGGTTTACAAAGAATTGCATACTGACTCCCTAATCCATCTGATACAATTCCGCCTGTCTTCTGTAAATCCCCGCATAGCGACCATCCAATTCCATTAATTCCTTATGCGTCCCTTCCTCCTCAATTCCCTGATCATTCAGGAGATAAATATATTCCATTCCGGAAATCGTTGAAAGACGGTGGGAAATAAGCAGAAGAGTCTTGTTCTCCGATAAACGGCGAAAAAGTGCATTCATCTCACTTTCCATCCTAGCGTCCTGCGCTGCCGTTGGCTCGTCCATAAGAAAAACCTGCGCCTTCCTCAATAATGCGCGGGCAAACAAAAGCCTCTGCTGCTGCCCCTGGGAAAAAACGGCACCTTCCGAATCAAATTCTTTCGTTAATGGGGTGTTTAATCCAAACGGCAGCGCTTTTACTGCCTCTTCCATCCCTACCTGGCGCAGTACATCCCATATCTGTTCCTGCTCTTTTGGTTCCACTTCTTTGCACAACAAAAGATTTTGCGCTATGGAAAATGGATAAAGCCTGCTATCCTGAAACATCATTGCATAGATCCTGCGGTATGCGCCCTGATCATACTCCGAAAGTTCTGTACTGTTATAAGTAATTCTTCCTTCCTGCGGCGCATAAAATCCCAGTATCAAATTAATAAACGTGGATTTTCCCACCCCATTTGGTCCAACAACCGCAATTCTTTGATGTTTTTTCAGGCGGATGGACAAATTGCTAAAAACATTCTCTTCTCTCTGCGGGTAGTGGAACGAAGTCCCAGAAAATTCCAATTCCAAAAAAGACTCTGGCTGTTTATTTCCGCCCACTCCCGCCCGTTTTTCCAACTGCTCCAAAAAACTATAATAACAATCGCAGAACAGGGCATGTTCCAGAAATTTTCCAATTGTATTTCCGAAAAATCTCCAATTATTGCTTAATGTCAGAGCTGCGCCAAATAACATGGAATAATCACCAACCGAAAGATCACCCACTACCAATGCCCGCCATGCAAGCAGTATCATAAACCCTGCATATTGGTAATAAAACAAAAAGCCCTGCAATGCATAAAGTTTCGTCCTTACGGCCGCATGGGGAGCCATTGCATTAAGTGCTTCCTCCTGGCTTTGGTCAAGAAACTGAATCAGTAGTTTTTTGATTCCTGTCATCCTTAGATCCAGGGCATTTTCTTTTGCAAAAAAAATTCTTCTAACATAATTCATCTTCTTTTTCGGCGTATTCACCGCTTCATTCATCTTTGCACGCACTTTTGCATTTTTGGCAGTAGAAATTGCATATATGGTAGAAGGGATTACAACCAGCCATATTAACCCTCCCAGACCCGACACAATCAATGTCCCGGAAAATAAGATTTCTGCTGCTGTTACCAGGAAAGCCTGTGTTGTAGCAAGGAAAGCCTGTGCTGCTGAATCGCTGTTTTCAGCGGCGCGTATATAGCGGTTATAGTATTCTGGGTCATCATAATACCTTATATCCGCACTTACCACATTGCGATAAAGTTTCCCCTGGAAATACCTGCGCAATTTTATTGCCTGCATTGGCCGATAACAATCGCCCATATAACTATCAAAAGCAGACAAAATAAGATCCGCAACAGCCGCAAAACCAACCAGCCATCCAGCCAAAACAAACTCTCCCGCTACAACCCGGTCTAAGATTAATTTGACCAGGACAATGCGCACCACCATGGAATTCAAAACCTGGCTGCATACGCTAAGAAGTTCCATAAAAATTCTTCCCGGTGATGCCTTCCATATATCTTTTAACAGCCGAAATAAACTTTTTGCTTCTTTCCATGTTCTCATAGCCATGCCTCCCCTTCCAAGGTACTGCGCCTGGTTTCTTTCTCAAATTTTTCTGACTGATAACGGAACAACTGATAATAATATCCCCGTTTTTCCATTAATTCTGTATGGTTTCCCGCTTCACAGACACACCCATCCTTTAAAAACAAAATCTGCGCTGCCTGTTTTACACAGGAGAGTTTATGGGAAATCATAACTGTTACCCGCCCTGCGCCAAGCTCTTTTACACTGTCCATAATTTTTAATTCTGTTTCAGGATCGAGGGCACTGGTCATCTCATCTAAAAGAAGCATGGAAACATCCTGATAAAACGCCCTGGCAATCGCAACTTTCTGCATATTCCCGCCGGAAAAAACAATCCCATCCGGACTAAACTCTTTCGTCAATTCTTTATCAAGCATGTCCTCACTGGCAAAAGAATCTACAAGCCCGCTCTTCAAAAGCGCCTCCTGCATTTGCTTTGTTTTTATTTCCACATCGGACGCTACAATATTTTTCTTAAGCGACATGGCATACATATTTACATTCTGGAACACACAGCCAATCATTTTCCGGTAACTGTCCGTATCAATTTCTGAAAGATCAATGCCATTCACCAAAATGCGCCCGCGATCCGGTTCATAAAATTTTAATAAAAGTTTAAAAATTGTAGACTTTCCAGCTCCGTTTTCTCCCACAATCACCACCGG
>CAMWUU010000143.1 GCA_947177515.1 uncultured Lachnospiraceae bacterium | reverse complement strand
ATAATTCATATCCTTAAATTGGAAATCAATGCGCTTTTTTCCTTGGAACCGTATAGATAAGGAAAAAATGACTACAATGTAAAAAAAGGCAGGAATTGCCAAAATGAGATTAACGCTATGCCTCAGCTAGGTTTGCTGTGCAGGCGGTATGCAGGAAAGGGGTATCAAGATGATAAACATCAGGAAAACGCGCCTGATGACGAAGTTAGCCCTGTATGAAACCGGGAAGGGCAGGGAGGATATCAGGTTAAGCAAATATTATAAGACGGATTATGTCAGGTTGCAGATACTAAAGACAGTGCTTTCCGTAACAGTGGGTTATATCCTGATTCTTTTGATGGTTGGGCTGTACAAATCGGAGTATCTGATTGCCCAGGCAGTCAATCTCGACTACAGGGCGATCGGCATAACTGTTCTTGTTATATATGTGGTGCTGGTGACAGTCTATATTGTTGGGGCGATTATTGGTTACTCCATCAAGTATGACTTATCTAGGGGGAAGCTAACACGGTATTTCCGGATTTTAAAAATAATGAAGAAGATTTACCGCGAGGAGGAGGGCAGCGAGGCTGCCGTGGAAAAAGAGGAGGAAAGCAATGGTTAAGATTTTGGAGCTTCGCTCGCTTTTGAGGACATATTACCAGAAATTACAGATAGTGGTGGATCCGTTAATCAAGTTTGTTGCTGCCTTTGTGACATTTACAATGATTAACAGGGTGATAGGGAATAATTTAAAACTGGAGAAGACGGTTGTCGTGTTGCTGGTGTCGCTTTTGTGCGCGTTTACCCCTTCTTCCATCCTGGTGTTTTTGTCAATGGCATTTGTTATCCTGCATGTGGCGGCGGTTTCGCCGTTTATGGCGCTGTTTGCCGCGCTGATTTTTGTGGTACTTTATTGTTTTTTCCTGCGCTTTGCGCCGCAGTATGGTTATGTGGTGGTAGCAATCCCTATCCTGTCAGCACTCCATGTGCCCTATCTCGTGCCAATCCTGATGGGGCTGGTGGCAAACCCGATAACCATATTGCCCTCGGCCTGCGGGGTAATTGTTTATTATATGCTCCAGATTTTGCAGGAGCATACAGTGGTAAGTGATAGTTTTGCGCTGGATGATATTCTTCCGTTGTACACGGAGGTATTTGAGGCGCTGATTGACTGTAAGGACATCCTTATTGTATCCGGGGTCTTTGCGGTAGTCATCCTTGTGGTTTACGCGGTAAGGAAGCTTAAGATGGAATATGCTGCGGAGCTTGCGATCCTAGCTGGTGCAGTGGTTAATGTATTTGGTTTCCTGATCTGCGACCTGCGCTTTGATACCCGGGTGACCATTGGAAGTATGATCAGCGGGACTTTGATTTCAACGGTTGTGGCCTTTGTTGCGCTTTTCTTTAAGCGGGTGCTCGATTATACTGCAGTGGAGAATGTACAGTTTGAGGATGATGACTACTATTACTATGTGAAGGCTGTGCCAAAGATTGAGATTGGTGTTGCACAGCGCACAGTGGAACATATTAATGCGAAGAAAGAAGCAGTAGAGGAAGAAGATGAGGACGATTACGAGGAAGTACTCAATGAGGAAACAGGGGAAGTTATTTTCCGGCCTAGAAGCGGTGGTGGTGCGGGAAGCCAGGTAAGGCGGCAAAAGGGAGGCAAGAGTTCCGGGTATTTTTACCGCAGGATGCAGGAGGAAAAGCAACGCATCCGCGAGGAAGAACAGCAGCGTGCACGCGCGCAGATGCTTGCGGCAAAGCGCTATGAGAGTGGTGAAGAACAGTATTCTAGTGAGGAGGAGCTGTTTGGAGAAGGACAGGCAGGGGAATTTGGGCAAAGTGGCCGGAATGAGGGCGAATAAGGTGATATGTTCTTGGAAACTGTTTTTACAGCAGATAGGGTGGTAAAAAAAGGGGGGAAGGGTAATGAGGGGAATCCGGACATTTTTTGACGAATACCTGATCCGGCTAACGCGCTTAAAGGTCGGCGACATCCTGGAGATATTGATTATTGCAATTATCATATATTATTTCCTGCGTTGGATCAAGACAACGAATGCCTGGTCGGTATTGAAGGGGTTGATCATGCTTTTTCTCTGCTGGCTGGTTGCATATATCTTTGACCTGCATGCTGTCCAGTGGATCTTTGTAAATGCAGTTGGGGTCGGGATTACTGCGCTGATTATATTATTCCAGCCAGAGCTGCGCCGGGTATTGGAACAACTAGGCCAAAAGAGGTTTACTCCTACGTTTTTTTCCGGCCGCGTGGATCAGGAGCGTTTAACCGATAAGGACATTGAAGAACTTGTGAAGGCGGTCTACCAGATGGCGAAAGATAAGACGGGTGCGCTGATCGTTTTTGAGCGCCAGATCAGCCTGCAGGAAAAGATTGAAAGCGGGATTATACTGGATGCAGAAATTTCATCACAGCTTCTGCTTAGCATTTTTGAAGAGGGCAAGCCATTACATGACGGTGCAGTGATTGTGAGGGGAAGGAGGCTCGCTGCCGCAACATGCTATCTTCCGCTGTCAAAAAACATGCAGTTGGGGAAGGAACTTGGGACAAGGCACAGGGCGGCGGTAGGACTAAGCGAGGAAACGGACAGTTTTACCGTGATTGTTTCGGAAGAAACGGGCACAGTGTCCACCACGAAAAATGGAGAAATTATCCGGGGGATTCCCGGTGACCGGTTAAAGGCGGAGCTTTACGGCATGCAGGCAGTTCCGGAGAAGAAAAAAGGCAGATTTTTTTTGAAAAAACGGGAGAAGCAAGTCTGAGAACCGGAAGGGGTAGGCGTATTTATGAGTGAAATAATTTTTTTGGATGAAAAGAGAAAAAAGCAGCGGGGTATGCCGCAGAAAGAAGACCCGAAAGAACCGCAAAAAAAGCCGTCGCGCATGAGGGGTTACCTTACCCGCGTGCTTGGTTTTCTGCGCAAAAATTTGCAGTGGAAGCTGCTGTCGCTGCTGCTTGCCGTGCTGGTGTGGGTGACTATTATGAATATCGATGACCCTTACATCACCGTAACAGTTCCGGATGTACCAGTTTCTTCCCTGAACGAGAGCGTATTGCAGGAGCGTGGAAAGATCAGTGAGATTGAGAGCGGCAAGACAGTTACACTCAAGGTTCATGCCCCAAGTTCCATCGCAGAGAAGCTTACGGCGCAGGATTTTCTGGCGGTGGCAGATTACCGTCAGATGTCGCTGGTCTATTCGGTACCGATCCAGGTATCCGTCCGTAAAAACAGCCCTTATAATAAGGAAGACATTGATATTACAATAGAGTCGAAGGAACCGGAAGTCATGGTGCTGACGCTCGAAAACTATACAAGTGATACGTTCCGTGTGGATATCCAGCCTAGGGGGGAAGCGGCAGAAGGTTATTATGTTTCCGATATGGTGGTAAAGCCAAACCTTGTGCAGATCTCGGGTTCTGAAAAGCAGATCCAACGAATTGAGCGTGTGGTGGTGGAGGTTGCCACGGGGCAGGTAAAAAAGAGTTTTGAGCGGAGTGCGGTGATCCATGCCTACGACAAGAACGGTTATGAGATTGATGAATCAACAATTACATTTGACACAAAAGAAGTGGATGTGGAAGTTACGGTGCTCCCGACGAAGAAGATTCTCCTTCTGATTACAACACAAGGCGAGCCGGCCTACGGTTATGAATGTACCAATATCCAGCATGTGCCGACGGAGATTATGATCGCCGGGAAGGCGGAGGATCTTACCGATATCTATTCGATGACCATCCCATTTGATATTGCGATGCAGAGCAAGGATTATGGTGCGAAAATTAATATTGAAACCTATCTGGAGGAATACTATGGGGGAAAGTATGTGCTTGTGGACGAGGAGAAATATGTTACAGTAACAGCGTATATCGAGCGTCTTCCTTCTAGGGATTTTAAGATAAAGAGCACGGATATCTCGGTGGTTGGGCTGACGGAAGGCTATGACCTGATTTTTACCACGAAAAATGATATCAATATCAAGGTATTCGGCAGGCAGGAGGAGCTTGACAAGCTTACGCCGCAGACGTTAAAGCTCTATGTCGATGTGACGGACTATGAGCCGGGTTCCTACTATGTGTCCGTTAATTCAGCCACAGATGCTTTTGTCACAGTAAGCCACGGTACGATTGGGATTGCAATCGAGGAGGCAGTGGATACATTAGTAGTGGATGATGGTTCAGGCAGCATGGATGCCCTACCCGATGATGGGGCAGGGCAGGATGGACAGGAAGCAGAATAAAGCGGGGTTTTTTGGATAAGATAAGATGTAATTGGAACCTCCTGTTTTACAAAGCTGCCGGAATTTTGGGGACTGGCTTTGTGTAAGGACTTAAACGTATTGTCCATGCTGGGCATCATGGCAAGGGCAGATCGGATATTTGGAGAAAAGCATTTTCAAATTCTTTATGAAACGGGTATAAGAATGAAAACATTTTATGAAAATTTTAAAAAATATCAGTTTTTACTTACAGAGCTGGTGAAAAAGGATATTAAACTTAAGTATCGGAATTCGGTACTTGGCTTTTTGTGGACACTTTTGGAACCGCTGTTGACCATGATTGTACTAACTATTGTCTTCGGTACTATATTGCAGAAAAAGACACCGCATTTTTCTGTGTATATCCTGACCGGACGGCTTTTGTATTCCTATTTTTCAACAGGTACAAAACAGGCATTAAAATCCATCCGGCGCAACGGGGGAATGATCCGCAAAGTATATGTGCCAAAATACATGTATCCCCTTGCGGCTTCGCTCTCTAGCTATGTTACTTTCCTGCTCTCCCTGATTGTGCTGGTGATTGTGGCCGCAGTACAGGGAATCCGGCCAACATGGTATCTGGTCGGCGCGGTTGTGCCGCTGGCCACAGTCTTTCTGATGGTAACAGCGCTTGGCTTTTTGCTGGCGACACTCGATGTATTTTTCCGGGATCTGGAATATATCTGGAATGTTACCACCATGCTTATCATGTATATGTCAGCGATTTTTTATGAGGCGGACTCTTTGCTTGACAGTAAATATGGTTTCCTGATTAAATATAACCCGCTTTACTCCGTTATTACGAATTTCCGTAATACCGTGGTATATGGCAAGCCCCTGGAGAGTTTTTATGTGTGGTATCCGCTTGTAGTAAGCCTGGTTGTGCTGGTGGTGGGGTTGGCCTTCTTCTATAAAAAGCAGGATAGTTTTGTGCTCTATCTTTAACTGGAATGGAACAGCCGCATATTTGCGGCAGAAACGAGGATATTTTGGGAAAGAATACGGCATTGCGCGTGGATAATATCGGGGTAAAATTCCGCATGGCGAATGAGCGTGTGGATAATGTAAAGGATTATGCAATCAAGCTACTTAAACATGAACTGCGCTACCATGAATTCTGGGCGCTGAAAGATATTAGTTTTAGGGTAGCAAAAGGGGAGCGCCTTGGGGTGCTTGGCCTAAACGGGGCGGGCAAAAGTACGCTCTTAAAAGTGATTGCCGGGGTTCTAAAGCCGACTGAGGGTACCTTGCAGCGCAACGGCAGGATTGTGCCGCTGCTTGAGCTGGGGGCAGGCTTTGAAAATCAGTATACCGGAAAAGAAAATGTTTTTTTGTACGGGGCGATGCTTGGGTACCGGAGAGAATTTTTAAAAGAGAAATATGATGAGATTGTGGCATTTTCGGAACTGGGGGATTTTATTAATGTACCCCTAAAAAATTATTCGTCCGGTATGAAGGCGCGCCTTGGTTTTTCGATTGCAACGATTGTGGAGCCAGAAATCCTGATACTCGATGAAGTGCTTTCCGTTGGGGACGCAAAGTTCCGCAAAAAGAGCGAGAAAAAAATCAAGGATATGTTTGACAGGGGGATTACGGTGCTCTTTGTATCGCATTCCATCGGGCAGGTGCGCTCGCTGTGCGACCGGGCGATTATCTTAGAGAAAGGGCATCTGATCGCACAGGGGGATGTGGAAACAGTAAGTGTGCTCTATGAAGAAGCAATCAAGTAAATGGCAAATGCCGGATGGGGGGATTTTAATATGATGGGGGCGATTAAACGGGAGGGAAAGCGCATTCTTTTAAGTGCCATCCATAAAGCGCAGGCTAAGGTGGAAAGGGCGCGTGTCACTGCGGAACTGGGGCGTTATTCTACGGAGGTAATTAAGAATGAAAAGCCGCAGAAAAAAAAGTCCGTCCTTTTCCTTGTAACACGCATGGTACGTTTCCACGGCGGACAAACCTCTCTGCTGCGCCTTGGCACAAAGCTTTCAGAAATGGGTTTTGAAGTCGGTTACGCCGTGTACAAGCCCCAGGATAGAAGGGAAATGGAGCGGTGTGCGAAAAGCAATCTCGCGGATTTTCGCGGGATGCTGTTTACTGTAAAAGAGCTTGACGGGATGCTTTCCGGCAAGAAGCGCTGCGCGGATATTGTGGTAGCCTCCTCGTGGGATACCGTGTCTTTTGCAAAGAAACTGCCAGGTTATAAAATGTATTTTGTCCAGGATTATGAACCATATTTTTATCCATTTGGTGAACGGTTCCTGCTGGCTAGAAAAACCTATGAGCAGGGGCTGCATATGGTAAGCCTCGGTGCATGGAATAAGCGGATGATTAAACGGGAATGCCACCCTGTTTCGCCCATCGATGTAATAGATTTCCCGTATGAGGCGGCGGAATATCCGTACAGGGAACGGGATTTTTTGTCTTACAGGGAGAAAAAGACATTGCGCCTGGCTGTCTACCTGAAATATTATGGGAAGCGCCTGCCCTGTATTATCCCGGAACTTTTGCTACAGTTAAAAGATTTGCTTGCCGGGGAAGGGATCACGCTTCTGGTGGAGTATTTTGGGGAGGCAAAAAGCTTTAGTGCGCCGGGCGGGAAAAATCTTGGAATGCTCGATAAGGAGGGTTTAAGAAAGCTTTACGACAGGGCGGACTTTGGGATGGTGGCATCGCTCAGCAATATATCGTTGGTTCCGTATGAAATGCTTTCCGCAGGGCTTCCCGTAATTGAGTTTGAGGACGGCACATTTGCAGAATTTTTCCCGGAAGGCAGTGCAACCCTGACAGGGCTTTCGGCACAGGAACTTTGCCAGAAAATCCTGGCACTTTTGCAGGAGCCAACACAGTTAAGTTTGCAGTTAAAACGGGCGCATAACTATATGGACGGGCTGGGCTGGGAAAAGAGCGCGGCACAGTTTGCAGGGATTATAAGGGGACTGTAATTTTGTATCTGAAATATAGATAAGAACTAAATTAGATGATTTATATAGGGTTCCCAAGGGGCGGACCCAAAAAGGTCAGCCTGAACGGTGTGTAGCTGTTTGATGAAAAGTGGGCGGTTTCTTGCGCGAAGCATATGGGTATTACATTCCCTTTTGTATTGCTCCTTATCAAATTCCACATCTGCAATTCCAAAGTCAGCCTGTAGCTTCTTGGCTGCATCCAAGGAACTTAGTGAGAATAACTGACTAACCAACTGGATAACATCTCCACCGCATTGACAGCTAAAGCAGTAGAAATGATCATCGTATATCTTCATGCTGGGTGTCCGCTCCTTGTGGAACGGACACTTTGTAAAGCCTGACCGGTTGACAGTTATTCTATAGTACCTTGCAACCTCTTTCATTGGCAGACGATGTTTGACTTCGTTGAATATTGACATTAGTTCGTATCGTTTTGCCAATTCTCTGCTGTCTGTAACAGTAGGATGTAATCCAAGGGATGATTCCTTAATAACATTTCTGTGATTTCTTTTTCCAAATCGGGTTCCTCCTTCTTTAGGTGGGTCTGTTATCGACCATTTACGAGTTACCCATATGCGCATATGTCAGCGTTGTGCTGTAGGACAAGAATAGCATGGAAAATCTGAAATCCCTGATTTTAGGTATTATTGCAAATTTGCAATCAAAACTCTTCGAATAATTGCAGATTTGCAGTTGACATTAATGATATCTATTACTATACTGAATATATGTTCGATAACGAGGTGAATATGGAAATTAACATTACGATAAATGAACGAATTACAGATTTGCGAACCATGAGTGGTTTGTCGCAAAAAGAGCTGGCAGATAGAATTGATGTACCCACATCAACCTTATGCCGAATTGAAATAAGGCTACTGCAATCCCACTGGCTTTAGACGGTGGGTTAAGGTAG
>CAMWUU010000142.1 GCA_947177515.1 uncultured Lachnospiraceae bacterium | reverse complement strand
ATATTACCGAAGTTCCGGCTGAAAATGCGGGAAAGAAGAAGAACACGAAGAAGGTTGACCTTGCGGATAAGCTCTTTGACGAGATTGCGCCAAAGTATGCGGATCGCAACGGCGGTTATACCAGAATCGTAAAGATCGGGCCGCGCAAAGGCGATGCAGCGATGACGGTGCTGATTGAGTTAGTATAAGATAATGATGCAAAAAATTCCTCTGTCCGGAGAAAATAAAAAATTGGGCGGGGGAATTTTTTTCTGTATTTACACCGAATGCACAAGCCTTAATTCCTTATCCGATAGTACCACAATCCAATCGTTGCAAAAATTCCTTGTATCTGCTATACTGTTACAAAAAGAAAAGAAATGAAGAAAATATATTTGCCGGACGATATGTTCCGCCCTGAAAGGAAATAATTATTATGCCCATGATCCAATCCAGTGACCTGACATTTGAATATATCCGCCGAGATGAGGAAGGCAATGTGGAATCCATTACAAAAGCCCTTGACGGTGTATCCATGGAAATAAAAAAGGGGGACTTTGTTGCGATTCTCGGCCATAATGGTTCGGGTAAGTCCACCTTAGCAAAACATATCAATGCCATTCTGCTGCCAACCGAAGGCACGCTCTATGTGGACGGGATGGACACGAAAGAAGAAGAACGTCTATGGGATATCCGCCAGACAGCGGGCATGGTTTTCCAGAACCCGGACAACCAGATTATTGCGACGGTTGTGGAGGAAGACGTGGGCTTTGGACCGGAAAATCTTGGCGTGCCAACAAAAGAAATCTGGAAGCGTGTGGAAGAGAGCCTAAGGGCAGTTGGAATGTATGAGTATCGCACGCATTCGCCCAATAAATTATCCGGCGGGCAGAAGCAGCGAGTGGCGATCGCGGGCATTATGGCAATGAAACCGCAGTGCATTGTACTCGATGAACCGACCGCGATGCTTGACCCAAACGGGCGCAAAGAAGTGATCCGCACAGTGCGGGAATTAAACTCTAGGGAAAAAGTCACTGTGCTCTTAATTACGCATTATATGGAAGAAGTGATCCACGCGGACAAAGTGATTGTAATGGATGACGGGAAAATCGTAATGCAGGGAACCCCGCGTGAGATATTCTCACAGGTAGAGAAACTCAAATCCTTCCGAATGGATGTGCCGCAGATCACGGAACTTGCCTATGAGTTGAAAAAGGCGGGGATGCCGCTGCCGGATGGGATTTTGTCGGTGGAAGAATTCGTGGAGGCGGTTGGGCGCTGCTGTGATGTAGGGGGGAGAAGATAAAATGTCCATTATAATTGATCAATTAAACTATACCTACAGCCCGGGAACCGCCTATGAAAAACAGGCACTCAAAGATATCAGCCTTGTAATAGAGGACGGGGAATTTATCGGACTGATCGGGCATACCGGTTCGGGAAAATCGACATTAATCCAGCATTTAAACGGTCTGGTAAAGGCGACGGGCGGCAGCGTGTATTACAATGGAGCCGATATTTACGATGCGGATTATAATTTGAAAGAACTGCGCACAAAAGTAGGGCTGGTCTTTCAGTACCCGGAACATCAGCTTTTTGAAACAACTGTTTTAAAAGATGTCCAGTTTGGTCCCAAAAATCTTTCCCTGACCCCGCTTGAGGTTGATTTAAGGGCGTATGGGGCACTCAAACAGGTCGGAATCCCGGATGATTTGATTGACGCGTCGCCATTTGAATTATCCGGCGGGCAAAAACGCCGTGTAGCGATTGCGGGGGTGCTGGCTATGGAACCGGAAGTCCTGATTTTGGATGAACCAACAGCGGGACTTGACCCGAAGGGGCGTGATGAGATCCTTGACCAGATCGCAAAAATCCATGATGAGCGCCATATTACAGTAATCCTGGTATCGCATAGTATGGAGGATGTGGCGAAATATGTCGGGCGGATTATTGTGATGGATCATGGGCGGGCAGTGTTTGACGGTGCGCCGAAAAAGGTATTTTCGCATTATAAGGAACTTGAAGGCATCGGGCTTGCGGCTCCGCAGGTTACTTATGCAGTGAATGCGTTAAGGGAGCGCGGCATCCTGGTAAAGACCGATGCAACAACTGTGCAGGAGGCGAAAGCTGCGGTGCTTGCTGTCTGGAAGGGATAAAGCGCCCTGATTTTAAGCAAAAGAAGGACGATCCTGAAAGAACAACCTGCACAAACAAAAGTCGTTAACCGGCAGAATGAGTGGATTCTATGATACGTGACATAACAATTGGACAATATTATCCAGCGGATTCGGTACTGCACCGTCTTGATCCGCGCGTGAAACTTACAGGAACACTCGTCTATATTGTAAGCCTGTTCCTTGTAAAAAACCTCTGGGGATACCTGATTGCGGCACTCGCATTAGCGGCAGTGATCCGCGCCTCAAAGGTGCCGTTTGGCTATATTGTAAAAGGATTAAAAGCAGTTGTTATCCTTTTGCTCTTTACTGTATGTTTTAACCTGTTTTTGACTTCCGGGACACCGGTCTTTGAATGGAAATTTATCCGTATAACAAAGGAGGGGCTTTATCTGGCATTTTCCATGGCAGTGCGCTTAACGCTCTTAATCCTGGGTTCCTCGCTGATGACATTTACCACAACACCCAATGAACTGACGGACGGTATGGAGAGCCTGCTCTCACCATTAAAAAAGCTGCATGTCCCCGTCCATGAGGTGGCAATGATGATGTCCATTGCCCTGCGCTTTATCCCGATTTTGCTTGAGGAAACGGACAAGATTATGAAGGCACAGCAGGCAAGGGGGGCGGATTTTGAATCAGGAGGGATTATAAAGCGCGCAAAAGCGATGATCCCAATCCTCATACCGCTCTTTATCTCAGCTTTCCGCCGCGCGGGAGATCTGGCTATGGCGATGGAAGCCCGCTGTTACCGCGGCGGTGCGGGAAGAACAAAAATGAAGCCACTGCATTACCATGGGAGGGATGCGGGGGCATGGATTACGATGGCAATGTTTGTCGCGGTGATTGTGGTAAGCAGAAGATTCTGAATATGGTTTCTAGTAAAATAAAGCCAAAAATTTGTAGGGGGAGATTATGAAACGTATCATGCTCCGTGTGGCATATGATGGGACAGAATACTGCGGCTGGCAGCGTCAGCCAAATGG
Organism: uncultured Lachnospiraceae bacterium; assembly: GCA_947177515.1. GTDB lineage: Bacteria > Bacillota > Clostridia > Lachnospirales > Lachnospiraceae > RGIG4057. Next base: position 5,059 of record CAMWUU010000142.1, on the reverse strand, counting down.
CATTACGGTGGAGGGCGTATTAAATCATAAGCTGAGTGCATTGTTAAAAGAGGAAATTGAAGTAGTCGGCGCAAGCCGGACGGATGCAGGCGTACATGCGCGGGGGAATGTCTGCGTGTTTGATACAAACAGCCGTATACCGGGGGAAAAATTCGCCCATGCGCTAAACCCGTTGCTGCCGGGGGATATTACCGTGCAGGAATCAAGCGAGGTGGCAGCAGATTTTCACCCAAGGTATTGCGCCATAAATAAAACCTATGAATACTGGATTTACAATGCCACATTTCCCGACCCCCTGCTGCGGCGCTACACCCATTTCCTATACCGCCCGCTTGATGTTGCGGCGATGCAGCAAGCAGCGGGATATCTAATTGGGGAACATGATTTTAAAAGTTTTTGCTCCGTAAACACGCAGGTAAAAGAAACGGTGAGGAAAGTGAATATCCTGGAGGTTTTAGAAGAGGGGGTTGCTCCCTTTGGGGGCGGTGTAGCAAAAATCAGTGACCGGCCGCGCTTAATCACCATCCGCATTAATGGGAATGGTTTTCTCTACAATATGGTGCGCATTATCGCAGGGACGCTAATTGAAGTCGGTTATCACAGGCGTGGCCAGGAATCGCTTGTGGGGACGCTTGCGGCCTGCGACCGTCAGGCAGCCGGTGCGACTGCTCCGGCGTGCGGTCTGACACTTGTGGGGATTCAGTACAATGGAGCACTTAAAGAAGGAAGTTAGGACAAATAATTTCTGTAAATGGAAAATCTTTCCTGATACCGGGGAATTGGGCATGGTTTGCAGGAGGGGCAGAAGCAGGAAAAGAATGGAGTATCCTATGAATATCCAGATATTTGGCACAAAAAAAGATTTTGATTCCAAGAAAGCGGAGCGCTTTTTTAAGGAGCGGGGAATCAAATATCAGTTTATCGATATGAAAGAAAAAGGGATGAGCAAGGGTGAATTCCAATCCGTCTGCCAGGCGGTGGGAGGACTATCCAATCTGCTGGATTGGGACTGCAGGGACAGGGATTTGCTGGCATTGCTCAAATATCTCCCACAGGAGGACCAGCAGGAAAAAATATTGGAAAATCAGAAAGTCATCCGAGTTCCGGTGGTTCGCAACAAGAAACAGGCAACAGTCGGTTATCAGCCGGAAATATGGAAAGGTTGGGAATAAATATGGATGATCGTGCACTTAGCAAGGAAATATCTTATGCGCTGCGCCATGCGCCATGGGAGTATGAATTGGAGATGGACAGTGAGGGTGCGGTTGCTGTAGAACAGCTACTGGATGCACTGCACCAAAGTGCAAAGTGGAAAAATGTATCAGAGGATGATCTTAAAAGGATTATTGCGCATTCGGAAAAGAAGCGTTTTGAGTTAAAGGAGGGAAAAATCAGGGCATATTATGGGCATTCCATCCCTATGAAAATAAGAAAGGAAAAGCAGATGCCGCCGGATATTTTGTATCACGGGACAGCGAGGAGATTCCTTGCCCCGATTATGGAGAGTGGACTTCTGCCGCAGAACAGGCAGTATGTCCACCTCTCACAGGATGTGGAAACAGCAGTAAATGTAGGGAAGCGCCATGATGCAAAGCCATGTATTTTGATTATTGATGCGAAAGCAGCCTGGGCGGATGGGATTATATTCTACTTGGGGAATGAGAAAGTCTGGCTGGCGGATGTGGTACCGGCAAAATATATCCAGGAGGGAAAGGGTACATATGAAAATTTGAGATAAGGGGGGACTTTGTGATGTGGAACTGTGTTTATGGAAAGGAAAGAGGGAAAAAGGCAACAGTATGGACACTGTTGTTTTGTCTTTTTATATCCTGCGCTTTGACAGGATGTGCGGGGAAAGAACAAAAAGAGGAATTGAAAGAGGCGGATGCCACACCGACGGGGGAGGAAATCTTATCCGGGAAGGATTTGGTTACGGATGGGGAGGGAACTGGGGAAGGTTCCCATTCCAACGGGCAATTAGAATCCGAAAAAGGAGGCAATTCTTTCGGATCGCAGTCCGGTTTAGAAGGTTCCGGTTTGGATGAAACGCCTACCTATGGGGATAGCATTCAATCTTCTTCGGAAGGAGAGATTTTTCCAGAATCCACGATAGTCCCGCCATCTAAAACGGAATGGGAGGAGTTTGAAATTGAGGGCGATACCCTGGTTTTATACCGGGGCAGTGCGCAGGATGTCATTGTCCCAAGCGGGGTGAAAGTAATCGGGAAGAAAGCTTTTTTTAATAAATCCGATCTTTTATCCGTTGTTTTACCACAGGGCGTGACCATAATAGAAGATGCTGCTTTTAACGGTTGTGGGAAGTTAACCAAAGTTGTGGTGCCAGAATCCCTTCAGAGCATCGGGGATAGGGCATTTTCCGGCTGCCAGGCTTTAAAAACCATTGATTTTAAGAATATATTGTATATTGGCTCCTATGCCTTTTATAAGTGCTATGCCCTTACCTTAGCCACACTTACCGAAGTGGAGTCACTTGGAACAGGTGCATTTTGGGAGGCTGGTCTTGAAAAAGTGAGTGGACTTGAAAAATTGGAAAAAATAGGGGATATGGCATTTAAAGATACCCCGTTCTGGGAAGACTATTGGGATGCGGATGGGGACAGTTTTTTTATTTGCAACCATATTCTGGTTTTGGCCAGCAAAAGTAGCAGCAGGCTTGAGATACCGGAAGGGGTGCAGGTAATTGCCCCAGGTGCGTTTCGGGGAATTTCCACCCAGATCCTGGTGATACCGGAGAGTGTACAGGAAATCCAGGCAGGGGCATTTGAGGGAAGTTCTTTGAAAACCGTGTATGCGCCGGATCATGATATTGAAATAGGGGCTTCTGCATTTGACTGGAATGACCTAAAGAGTATGAAAGTTTTGCCACTTTCGGCAGAATTGGATGAAAAATCGAACCCGGATTTTTTAATTATCGGGAATACATTGCTTTCTTACCGGGGGAAGGAACAGCATGTGATAGTTCCGGAAGGTGTAAAAGTGATTGGGGAGGGGGTTTTTGAGGAAAAAAACGATATGATAAGCGTCCATCTGCCAAAGGGACTTACCACCATCCGCCAGAATGCCTTTTCTGGCTGTATCAATCTCTCTGCTGTTTTTTTGCCGGACTCTGTTCGTTCTATTTGGTATAGGGCGTTTTATGAATGTATCGCTTTAAAAGATATTAATCTTGATTCTGTGGAGGAGATCGATGAAGATGCATTTAGGGGCTGCCGTCAACTTGAATCAGTAAATCTTGTCAGTGCAAGAATAATTGGGCGGCAGGCATTTTTATATAGTGGGATCAGACAGGTGGATGGGATGGGGTGTCTTACCGTTTTTGGGTACAATGTATTTGGCGACACTCCTTTTTCCAAGGTGAAAACGGATGGTATGTGGATTGTCGGGAATGTATTGATTGACGGGAAAAGCTGTGCGGGTGATCTTGAAATTCCTGAAGGGATTGAAATAATTGTGGAAAAAGCTTTTGAAGGAAGTGCTGTTACTAAGGTGAAATGTCCTGGTTCGCTAAAAACAATTGGTATGGGGGCATTTTCTTCCTGCACTGACCTAGAACAGTTCAGTATGGGGGATCAGGTGGTTTTTCTGGGAGAGCAGGTTTTTTTAGGGGATATTAATTTAAGTGATATCCGCTTGTCAAAGAACTTAAAAGAAGTCCCGGAAACGGCGTTTGTCGAATGCGAAAACCTGAGGATGCTGACCATTCCTAAGGGATGCAGTGTGTCCAGGTTAAGTTTTTATCGCTCAAACGATTTTGCCGCTAAAAAGCAGGAGAGGCTGCTTACCCTGCCGCCGACTGTGATGGTTCCAGAATTTTTAAAGGATTTTGACAGCGGGAATTATAGAGTATATACAACGAAACTTCTGCCGGATTCCGCCTGGGAACGTGCTGCAAGGGAGTATGGGTTTCGTATTTCCCTGTTGGAACTGGCGGTGGAGAGGGTTATTTTAAGAGAAGGGGAGGAATTCCGGCTGATTTTTAACAGCGGGGCAAAAGCGGACTGGTATTCGCAGGATGAAACAGTGGTTTTGGTGGATGAAAATGGTGTATTATGCGCGAAACGGGCTGGGGAAACAGAGGTGATAGGGGTGATTTATGGGGAGGAGTACCGGTGCAGGGTAGTGGTAGAATAGAACAATAATATTAGATGATTCAACAAATCTGAATTTTTGAGGGTGATAGAATGGATAAGGGACGTATTATTTTTTTAAACGGAGTAACAAGTGCAGGAAAAACATCCATCGTTGAGGCGATCCAGGAGCGTGATGATATATTCTTTTATGTTGTTGCGAATGATTTGTTCCAGGAGATGGTGGGAGAAAAATATTTGCGTGAAAACTATTGGAAATATCTTAGCGAGGTCATTATTATGATGTACCATACTGCGAAACTTTATTCAGATATGGGTAAAAATGTCCTTATTGATGGAATATTGGTTGAGAGAGATGAAATAGTTCCCCATTATCAGCAGTTGGTAGAAATAATGAAAAATAATCCGCTGGATTTGGTCCATGTATATTGTCCGCTGGATATCTGTAGAAAAAGAAATATTGTTCGTGGGGACAGATACGAAAGTCAATCGGATGAACAACATAAATTGATGGCAAAAAATATAGAGTATAGGTTGAGCGTGGATACAAGTCTGTATAGTGCAGAAGAATGTGCAGACCAAATAATTAAGGAATTGTTTCATTAGAATATGCCTAAAAACTTATTCCTGCATTCTGTAAAACCTACAGAGAGCAGTTTTCAGACATGTCCTAATCGAATGCCAGTTTTTCCTAGGAATGTGTAGAAAGCGTGAAATCAGAATTTGTGAGGATATGAAAATGGTGTATAGAAAACTATCCATGGATGAAGCAGAACCATTTTGGGCTTTGATGAATCAGTTGGATTATGAAACAAAGTATATGTTATATGAACCGGGCGAGCGGACAAAGAATCTTCCTAGAATTGAGTCTTTAATACGGGATTCCGTGGAAGGACAAGACTTTCTTCTCGTTGCCGAAACAGATAATAAGCTTATAGGATACATATCAG
>CAMWUU010000141.1 GCA_947177515.1 uncultured Lachnospiraceae bacterium | reverse complement strand
TTCCTGCACATCGACTGTCTTCCCCTGCACATCAGCTTCCTTTTCCTGCACATCGACTGTCTTCCCCTGCACATCAGTTGCCTTTTCCTGCGCATCGACTACTTTCCCCGCATCCCCTTTTCTTTCCGCTTCGCACGCTGCATTCACAACTTCTTTCGTAACCGCCGCTTTCTGAAACTCCCATCCGCCCTGTACAAGTATAATCCCGCCATGCGCTTCAAGTTCGACTGATACCTTTCCATTCCCACACAGATACTTCTTTCCGGTCATATAATCCACATACTCCCCGTCCTGTGCGCGGATATCCAAATGCGCCGGATTCTCGTCGTTATTTGCTGCAACCAGCACGGTCTGGTCTTTTAAGACACGGGCATATGCAAACTGACGGTTGGTCAGCAACCGTTCCTCATACCCCCCAATCGAGAGTGCCGCAAGCTCCTCCTTCGCACGGCCAAGTGCCGCAAGGAATTCTACGAAATCATTTTCTTTTTCAGAAAGCGCCTTATAGTCCGCGATGGAAAGCGCCGGGCGGATGGCATCATCCGAGCCGTTTGCCTGCACACCGTCAAGGCGGAATTCCCCACCATAATAAATGGACGGGATGCCCGGCAGGGTATACGCTATCAGATAAATATTTTTCATATGCGCCGGATCTTTTACTTTGTTAATCAGCCTGTTTACATCATGATTTTCCACAAAAGTATAGAGTTTGCCATCGTGCACCAAGCCACCATCACCAAATAACCGGCGGATGGTATGCGCGATCTCAAAATAATTGTGGTCGTTGTGTCCGGAATAAAGTCCCTTGTGCAGTTCGTAATTTGTCACAGAATGCAGCACATCGCGGTTAACCCAGCGCGAATAATCCCCATGGATTACCTCGCCCATCAGCCAGAATTCCGGTTTTATGGTATTTGCCAACTGGCGCATTTCCTTCATAAAATCAAAATTCAAAACATCCGCGCAGTCTAAGCGAATTCCGTCGATATCAAATTCCTTTACCCAAAAACGGATCACATCAAGCAGATAATCGCGCACCGCCTTGTTCCAGAGATTTAACCGCGGCAGGATATTGTACCCGTGCCATGCCTCATAGGAAAAACCATCGTTAAACTCATTGTTCCCGCCAAAATTCACATTGCAGTACCAGTCACGGTAAGGACTGCCCTCGCGGTGTTTGCGAAGCTCCTCAAATGCGAAAAAGCGCCGCCCGGAATGGTTGAATACCCCATCCACAACCACACGGATTCCTGCTGCATGGCACGCATCCACAAAATGACAAAATCCCGCATTATCCCCAAGGCGTGCATCCACCTTATAATAGTCGATGGTTTCATATCCATGCCCCTCCGACTCAAAGCAGGGACCGATATAGAGCGCCGTAACTTTAAGCCGTTTCATATGCGGGATTAACTGCTCCATCTGCGCAAAATGCTGTCTTGGACCGTTATCCTCCCTGTAATCCTCGCGATGTTTTTCCACACCGCACATCCCAAGCGGGTAAATATGATAAAATACAGCGCTCTCATACCATGCACAATTCTTTTTCCAGTCCGACATAAGTTTTACCTCATTTCTTAATTTAGTGTTTTTATCCGGCGTTTTTATATGTTTTAATATACAATATTTTTACTGTCCGGAATTTTATAGCCATATATTTACATCGTATTTATTTACATCGTATTTTCGACATAAAACAACAGGATACAATAACCGCTTTACATGCTTTGCATTTTTATTGATACCATCTGCAGGGCGTGCCTGCATATCTGCAAATACGGGTGATGCATTTATCATTCCCTAAGAGAAAAACTCCGTCATCATCCGTACCATATGTTCTTCGTCCTCAATCCCCATCAGTTCCCTCGCCGAATGCATGGCAAGAATCGGCACGCCGATATCCACAGTTTTCATCGGCAGCCAGGAAGATATAATTGGTCCTAATGTCCCTCCGCCAGGCATATCAGCATGGTTAACAAATTTTTTAAATTTTGCCCCAGCCTTTTCACAGATCTGCTGCGCGATTGCCACGGCTTCCCCATCGTAGGTATAACGCTGGTTAATGCTGATTTTAAATACCACCCCATCATTCATACGCGAATGGTTTACCGGATCATATTTTTCCGGATGGTTTGGATGCAGTGCGTGCGCCACATCCACGGAAAATAAAAAGCTGCGCAGGATTGCCTCATTTAAAGCGGTCTTGTCCATACCAAGCGCCGCATAAATCTTCTCCAGCAAAAGCATCAGCAACATGGAATCCGCTCCCTGCTTTGTGTGGCTTCCGACTTCCTCATTATCATACAGTGCAATGATATTGATGCCGTCCGCCCTTTTCCCATCCATCAGGGCGCGCAGCAGCGCATAGCAGGATGTTTGGTTATCAAGGCGCGGCGCGGAAAAGAATTCCTGATTTACGCCAACACGTGTGCCTTCCTCCGCATTGTAGATATAGAGGTCAAAATCCAGGATATCTTCTTTTTTGCACTGTAGTTCCTCTGCAAGGAAGGTAATAAGATACTGTGCTTCCTGTCCTTCCCCGGTATGCAGGCCAAACAGCGGCAAAAGATCGGACTGCCTCTTTAATTCAATCCCCTCATTGACCTTGCGGTTCATATGTATGGCAAGGTTCGGGATTGTAAGCAGCGGTCTGGCCGCGTCATAGAGCCTTAATTCCGGTTTATATGTGTTTTCGCTGCGAAGCGCCACGCGCCCCGCTATCGAAAGTGGGCGGTCAAGCCATGTATTTAAGATGGGGCCGCCGTATACCTCGGTGTTTAAACGCAGATAACCATTTGCCGCAAGTTCGGCGGACGGCTTTAAATGCAGGCAGGGATAATCCGTATGTGCCGCCGCAATGTGGAAGGCCTGCGCATCCATCTTTCCCTCCCCGATGGTAAAGGCAAAAAGCATCGTATCATAAGGTCTGACAAAATATTTCCCGCCTGCGCACAGGGTAAAGGGTGCTGTCATAAAAAGCTCTTCAAACCCCGCCTGCTTTAACAGGTCGATTCCCGCTGCCACCGAATGGTACGGTGTTACCGCCTTTCTGATATATTCCTGAAATTCACTGATATACTCGCCCATTGTATTCCTCTTTTCTTTTTTTATAGTAATTGGACAAAGATCCCAATGGATAACCCGTTTTCCACATCCATTGCTTTGCCTTCGCGCACATTATACCATGTCCTTAGAAAATATGGAATACATTTTTTAAAATTTTCCATTTTCTTCCATAAAACAAGGACATGTTTCGCGATTCCATCACAAAACATGTCCTTGCTAATACATTTTAATCTAATCCATCTGTATGCTGTAACTATTTTCTGCTGATTCCCCACCTATTTTGCTGCTGCCACTTCCTCCAACGGTTCCCCTGCATAAAGCAGTTTTAGTACAATCGGTGTAAGGATTGAAGACACAATAATCAGCAAAATCACTGCTGTGAAATAAACCGGTGTCATCAGGCCAACAGAAAGCCCTTTCTGGGCGACAATCAGCGCCACCTCACCGCGCGTCATCATACCAACCCCGATTTTTAAAGCATCCTTTCCCTTAAACCTGCAAAGTCTTGCCACCAGCCCGCACCCGATAATCTTTGCAATTAACCCGACTACAACGAATGCCGCAGCAAAGAGGAGGATGGAGCCATCCAGATTATCAATATTCGTCTTTAGCCCGATACTTGCAAAAAAGACTGGTCCAAACAACATGTACGAGTTAGTATCCATTTTCTGTGCGATATAACTCGAATCCCGAAGGCTGCATAACACAATGCCCGCCACATAAGCACCCGTAATATCCGCAATACCAAAATACTTCTCAGCTATGTAAGACATTGCAAAACAAAAAGCCAGCCCAAGAATCGGGATACGCCTTGTATGCGGATAGAGCGTGTCAAACTTGCGGAACAGAAAATAGAATAGATATCCTGCAACCACGGCCATAACAAAGAACAGCACGGTATTTAAAACTACCTTCCCCGGGTTGGAATCCGGACTTTTAAAGCCAACAACAACGGTCAGCACGATAATACCGATTACATCATCAATAATCGCCGCGCTTAAAATCGTTGTGCCAACCTTGCCCTTTAGCCGTCCCATCTCCCGCAGCGATTCGACCGTGATACTAACAGATGTTGCCGTAAGAATCGTTCCAATAAAGACCGCCTTGTAAAATTCCTCGCTTCCCCAAGGAGCCGCACCGTAAAACGCCATATAAAGCAGGGTACCAAAGATAAGCGGGACAAAAACGCCGGCGCACGCAATCAGCAGGGCAATAGGTCCCGTCCGCAAAAGTTCTTTGATATCCGTTTCAAGCCCTGCTGAAAACATCAGAAGAATTACCCCGATCTCCGCCATCTGGACAAGAAAATTCGTCTGGTCAACCCATCCCAATATACTAGGCCCGATAATCAGACCGGCAATAATCTCACCGACCACCTGCGGTGCCTTACATTTCCTTGCCAGGATGCCGAACGCCTTCGCCACAAGGATAATAATGGCGAGATCTCTAAAAACACTATACGCTTCCATAAACTGCCTCCCCAGTTTGAACTGTAAAATCTTTATAAAGTTTTTCGGAATCCAGCTTGAAATTCTAGCACAGTCCGGGGTAAAAAGCAAGGGGGAATCCTACAAATTTCTGTATTTTATTCACTTTCAGAAAGGAAGCTCTGCATTTTTGCATACCGCCCACCCTTCCCGCATAATTCCTTAGGTGAGCCGCATTCCACAATACGCCCCTCCTCAAAAAAGACCACCAGATCAACCATTTTCGTATACTGCGGATTATGTGTTACCAAAAAAACGGCGCGCCCCTCTGCCAGTGCATTAATCTTTCCGATCAGACGGCTCTTTGCTTCCTGATCCAGGCTTGAGGAAGGCTCGTCCAGCACCAAAACCGGCCTTTTCTTCGCATATGCCCTGGCAATCGCAAGTTTCTGCTGTTCCCCGCCGGACAGACCAACTCCTTCCTCGAGAAATTCTCCGGTAAATACCGTATCCATTCCTTCCGGTAGTTCTTCCAATTTTTTCCACATTCCAGCAAAGCGCAGGGAAGCTTCGACCTCTTCCCTCCCATCCTCCCCGCAAGGGGAAGTACATTCTCTTTTAAGGAAAGCGGAAAAATCCGATATTCCTGTAGCAGGCTGCCAAAAAGTTCCTGGCAGTCCCGCCCGCCAAAACCTGGGTAATGATATGTAATGCTTCCTCCTTGGGGCACATACAGCCCCATCAGAAGCTTTATAAAGGTGCTCTTTCCAGAACCATTCTCCCCTACAATGGCAATCTTTTTATCCAGCGGCAGACAGATATTAATATCTTTTAATACCTCCCTTTGCCCATCGTAGGAAAAACACAGATCCCTGCATACCACACAAGCTTCCCCGGTTCCTTCGCTGACCACAAAAAACCTTTGGTTTTCACTGCAAAACACCTTAAAAATATCCGCGCTGTAATTCGCGTCATTGCAGACTGCGGGTAAAAACATAATAATCCGCTCTATGTGGATGGAAAGGGTTGCCACCTGGGAGAGGACAAGATGAAATTCACCCACCGTCACCCTGCGGTTTATCAGCAGATACGTTAAAACCGCAATATAAATCCCCTGCAATAATAAATCAATCCCGTCCCTCGCTAGGATAAAAAGCCCCCTCTGGATTAAGTTTTTCTTTATTACCCGAAAACGCAGTTCCCTAAGCAACTTATATTTTTTTATAAAATAACTGCCAATTGGGTAAAGGCGCAATTCACGGACATATTTTTTTTGATAGAACAGATCGTGGATATAAGTATCATAGCGGTAAAACGGCATTTTGTCCCGGTGTATCTGGTAATCGAGCCTGTCCTTTCGGCTGTTTATCACACAGTTTTTCAATGCACTAAGCAGCGCACCAAAAAGAAAAACAGGATGCATCCGCAAAAAGATTACGGTTACAGAGGCAAAGCAAAGCAGGGCACCGAAAAGAATACACAGACGGTCTGCAAACAGAAAGAGGAATTCCCCGTCATTATAAACCGCGTTGTGCAGCAAATTGTTATATTCCTCCGAATTATAGTTTTCCAGTTTCTTTTTTGCACTTTCCGAATAAACCATTTTTTTATAATAACGGCGAACCTTCGCTTTCTCCCTCTCCTTAAAGCGAACCGTAACCCACTGGTCAAACAAACGGTAAACAAGGCAAAAGACCTGATAACCGAAAAAATACAGTGCGGCAGTCGGCAAGGCCGGCGAGTTATAAAGAATAAAATCGATTAGCTTCTGATAAAACAGAATTTGCAGAATATAGCAAACCGCGCCACCAGCCGCATTTAACAGATTAATCAAAAGATAGGCGGGCGATGCTTTGTGCAGATGTCCGGTTATTTTACATTGTAGCAATAATTTGTTCTTTATTTCTGATTTTGCCTTCATCCTCTCCCTCCGCCTATAACCCCCTGATCCTCAAAAACCTCCTGTGCAAACAATTCCTCTTTTTGCATGGCATACAGCGCGGCATAACCCCCTCCCCGCTTTAATAACTCCCCGTGGCTCCCACTCTCTGTTACTGTCCCGTCTTCCAGATAAAAGATTTTATCCGCCCGCGACGCGTAATAAAGTTTATGCGTCGTAAACAAGATTGTCCTTCCCTGTTCCCGCATACCAAACATAGCATTATAAAATGCCTGCGTCGCATAAATATCCAGATTCCCCGTCGGTTCATCAAATACCAAAAGCGGTGCTTTTGTAGCATATGCCCTGGCAATCGAAAGTTTCTGCCGCTCCCCGCCTGAAAAATCCACCGTTTCCTTTAGGGAATCCTCCCCTTCCCCAAAGGAACCTCCCCCGCAGGATATTACAGTATGGATTCCTTTTTCCATCGCCAGAACCCTCTCATACAGCCCCACAAAGCGAAGTGCCTCCTCCACTAAAATACGGTCTTCTTCCGATTTCATTTCCCGCATCAAGATATTTTCTGCAACCGAAACTTCATACATTTGAAAATCCTGGAATACAACACCAAAAAGTTTCCTTATGCTCCGTATATCATATTCCTGATATGCCCTGCCATTTAGCAAAATCTCCCCGCCCTGCGGGCGGATCAGACCCATTAGAAGATCCACCAATGTTGATTTTCCAGAACCGTTCTTTCCTACCAGCGCAATAATCTCATTTTTATCAATTTCAAAACTCATATCACGGATCGCAAAAACAGAGGACGCATAGCGGAATACAACATGATTAAATTTTAGGTGCCAGAAATCCCCGCAGACGATTTTGCCCTCTGTCCGAAAATCCTCCGGATAGTCAAAGATATCCCGGATATCGCCCACATAACGGGCAGATTCCACAATATCCGGCAGCCCTTTAAAAATCTGGATCAACTGCCCGGATATGGATGAAACCATATTAATCATAACCAAGAATTCACCGGCAGAAATCTCCAGCTTTAAAACCTTTGCAGAAACATAGATGGCAGCCACCCACAAGATCAGGTTATCCAGACATAGCATAAGATTACTTCGGATTGCAAAAATATGTAAATATTTGTTAGTTCTTCCCAAATCTTCTTCTGTTTCCCGATCATATTTTGCAAGCAGCATCGTCTTGATTCCTTCGTTGCTGCGAAGTTCCTCCGCATATTCCCTGCGGTAAAAAACATGATCCAGATAATCTACCAATCTTTCATATGGCTCTTCCTGTTTCGTAAAATTATAATTCTTTTTATTCGTCCGAAAAGAATAAATCATATAATTGAGGGTGAAAAGCACACAGGCCAGTAAAATAACCGGATCACCGTAAATTGTAATGACGGTCAGTCCTACAATGGCACTTTGCAAAAAGGAAATCACCTGCATGACAAGCTGAAAATACCGGATACCACTTTCCCTCATAGCAAGCGATAGTTTATTATAAAATTCTGTATTATTATAATCTGCCATGCCAATCCGGAGGATTTTTTCATATAGGGCGGCATTTGAACAGGACATAACCTTTCCCTCCAGGGCATTTGTAAACAGTGGTACGAGCAGCCCCATCACCGCTTTTGAGAGAAAAACCATCGCAAAATAAATGCAAAGGGCAAACAGCAGCACCGGAAAGGAAAAACTTTGCGACAAGGCATAATCTATCAGAAATTTTATATAAACAATATCGCAAATCGAGAAAAAAGCCCTGAAAATCTCCAAAAATATCAGGAAAAACCGAGCACTTTTAGAAGCCCTCCATAT
>CAMWUU010000140.1 GCA_947177515.1 uncultured Lachnospiraceae bacterium | reverse complement strand
CATAATAACCGTCCACATCGGCCAAAACCCATCTGTTTTCATTAAAATCCCAATATTCATTTACCCAGTGTTCCATATAACTTTCGCCCGTATTGCCAAAATCCATAAATCCGGCTCTTGAACGGCAGGGGATTCCTTTTGCTTTTAAAATTGCGCTGAATAAAACAGAAGCCTGTCGGCAGGATACCGTGATTCTTTTTGTTACGTCCCTGTTTTTTGTAAAGCCCGTTTCGTCTAGGCGTAAAATGCCGGCAATCATGGAAACCGCAGTAATATATAATTCGTCTTCATTTTTAAAACGGTGCTTCGGATAGGATGCAAATTTTCCATAATAGGCATCTTCCAGATAGGGGGATGGCTCCGTAAAATACATGGATGGATGGGTAATCTGGTCACAGACTAGCATTCCTATGGAAGGGATGTCATCCGGCAGCGATAAAACGAATTCTTTATACATTCCGATATATGTATAAATACTGGTTTCTAAATAACGCTGATATATTTTTTCATTCATTTTTCATAACCTCCTTATTCCGTTAGGGCGCATTTATTTTTCGGGCGGGTACCTGCTAGGCTAAATACTAGCAAAATAAAAAAATTACGTCAACGATAAAATGATTCATAACATTTTTTACTATATTGGATGATGTTTTTTTCCAGTGTTTGACAGCTTACTTATGTTTGCCGTTTTGCCCTGATGGAATGGCTCTTATGGAGATAGAATAACGAATGTTAATTAATATTAACGATTTTTTGAAATTTAGTATTGACAAACGGTAATAAACGTGATTTAATGGTAATGTAATAACAGTTAACTGTTTTCGCGCTTTTTCCGGTACCGGGCGGAAGGAACCAGACTGTCCAGTAGTATCAGCCGCGGCTGATAAAAAGCGCAAGTATGCAACTAAGAGGATAGGAACAAAGAAAGGAGTATCTGACTATGTTTATGGAGGAAAGGCACAGGGCAATTCTTGATTTGCTTTCGCAAAACCAGAGGATATCGGTTGGGGAAATCCAGCAGAAATTCCATGTTGGTTATGAAACTGCCAAAAGGGATTTAAGAATTCTAGAGGAGAGTGGGCTGCTCAAACGCACGCACGGCGGGGCGATACCGCTGCGGCAGGTTGCAGCGGGCAAACCGCCGAAGGTAACGGAGCGCGATATGACTGAGATTAGGGAAAATTATATGGCGATTGCCATGCATGCGATTTCCATGCTGGAAAATAATGATGTTATTTACCTGCCTTCGGCGACAGTTGGCTATTTTATGGCGCAGAAACTGCCGGAGAATTTAAAGTTGCGCGTGGTGACTAATTCCATTGTAATGGCGGAGGAACTTAGGAAAAGGGATAAAGTTTCTGTGATTATGCTTGGGGGTGAGATGGATCAGAAGGGACATTGCTATGACGCGATTGCGGCTGGGACGATCCGCCGGCTGCGCTTTGACAAATGCTTTCTTACCTCCGCGGCTCTTTCGGCGGATTTTGGATTATCCATCCAGCGGACGGGGGCGATTGATTTTTGGAATGCGCTGATTAGCAGCGCGAAGCAGGTGATTGGCCTGTATCCAACACAGAAGATCGGCTTTGATTCCGTGGTAAGTATATGCCCGGCGGAAAAACTGGATGTGCTTATTACAGATTGGGAAGCAGCAGAAAAGGATTTAAAGAAGTTTGATGAAAAGGGAATCCAGGTTGTTGTGGTGGAGCGCCAAAAAGAAAAGGTGGAAAAAACGCAGGAAATGGAGGAATAGCAGGGGGCAGAAAAAAAGCGGTTTTAAGATGTACTAGGATACCGTCGCATCAATGATTCAATCATTGATGCGACGGCTTTGTATTTGCCCGTGTATTTACAGCTTCTTTATAAACCGTAAAAATGCTTCTTTTCCAGCCGTGTCACGTTTAAATACCCCCGCGTCTTTGAGTACTTCGGCAAAGACCGCGCCGATTTCCTGCTTTATGATATCATCCGCATTTCCTGCCGTGATATCATTCCTGCGCGCGCGGATTTCATTAAGCCATGCGGCGTGGGATTCCATCTCCGGATGTTTTTTGGTATCCACGCCGTTTATTAGCGCGTCCGCCATGGTATCAAGTTCGTTAGAAAGTCTTCCCGGGAGCACGGCAAGTCCCATAACTTCAATCAGGCCGATATTTTCCTTCTTGATATGGTGCAGCGATGGGTTCGGGTGGTAGAGTCCTAGCGGACGCTCTGCTGTGGTCAGGTTGTTGCGCAGCACAAGGTCGCACTCAAAAAGTCCGCCGCGCCTGCGGGCGATCGGTGTAATGGTATTGTGCGGGGTGCCATCTGTTTTTGCAAATATGGTTGCCGATTTGTCCGTGTAATCCCTCCATGCGTGCAGAACCTTTGCGCAGGCGCGGGAGAGTTCTGTGCGGTCGGTTCCCTGTAAGCGGATTACGGACATCGGCCATTTGACGATACCAGCGGAAATGGTTTCAAAACCCGGCAGCGTGAAGTTTTCTTCCATCGGCGCAGTTTCCATCGCGAAGGTGTAATGCCCGCCCTGGAAGTGTTCGTGGCTTAGGATGGAGCCGCCCACAATCGGAAGGTCGGCATTGGAGCCAATAAAATAGTGCGGCAGGAATAAAAGTACATCGAAAAGCTTTTCAAAAACGGCATCGTCAATCTGCATCGGGATATGTTCTTCGCGAAATACAATGCAGTGTTCGTTGTAATAGCCGTAAGGGGAATACTGTAAATACCATGTTGAGCCGTTTACAGTCATCGGAACCGGGCGCAGGTTCTGGCGTGCCGGATGGGAAACGGTACCAGCAAAGCCAGTATTTTCGATGCAGAGCTGGCAGGCCGGATAGGAAACTTTAGTGGCAAGCTTTGCGGCGGCAATATCACGCGGATCTTTTTCGGGTTTTGAGCGGTTGATTGTAATGTCGAGCGGACCGTATTCGCTTTCGTAAACCCAGTGCAGATCCCTTGCAATACGTGCAAAACGGACGTAATCGGTATCCTTACTAAACTGATAGTACCAGTCGGTCGCGGCTTCAGGGCTTTTTTTGTATTCTTCCCTGAATTTTGCAATCACCTCGCGCGGCATAGGAGTTAAAAGTCCCATCAATTTGGTATCGAAACGGTCGCGCGCGGAGGTGGTATCCTCTATAATACCCTGCGCGATGGCATGATCGATCAGCGCAGAGAGGATCTCTTCAAGCGGGGCGTTTAAAGGAGGCTTTTTAGTTTCCCAGTGGGAAACTAAAAGCACATCCATAAGCTGGTTGCGCGCACAGATTTCGTCGTCCGTGGTAATTAGGTTCCTTGCAATGCCATAGTCAAGCAATGCCTGGATTGCATCGATAACTTTCATATGTAATACCGCCTTTCATTTGATTTTGGGTTGGTTTTAGTATAGCATACTTTGAGCGGGAAGAAAAGGTTAAAAGACAAAATTTTTGTTAATAAGCAGAAAAAGTGTTGGAAATAAAAGGCTCGGATATATCTTAATTTTTTAGAAATACGGTTCAAATTGTCCGCTGTAGTATTAGGCTATGTCTGGAAACTGGTTTTATGTGTTCTGTATGTCCTTAGTGATCAGGGAATTGCCCCTTGCTTTTTTTTCTTATCTATGCTAGGATTAAAGTAATGATCAGTATATTGACAAATAGATTATGCGGTTGCATGGAAATATTGATGCAGGGTTGATACAAGATTACAGGCAAACCTGTGATAACAGATAAAAATATGCGAAGACCCGGTGGCCTTAGTTAAAGAATACCGGCAAAAACTATACAGGGATGGGATTTTTTTAGTATCGCGGGCTGATAACAGGCGGTGTGGTATATTTAAGTGATTGTCGCAAGGTTTTTGTTTTTTCCGGGTATAAGAACGGGAATGACAAGGATGGATTGGAGTACAAGATGAATGCACATATTATAGGAACCGGGAGCTTTCTTCCCGAAAAGGTGATTACAAATTTTGACTTAGCAGAACGGATGGAAACAAGTGATGAGTGGATTGTAAGCCGTACAGGTATCCGCCAGAGGCATATTGCGGTGGAGGAGAGTACGGCGGGCATGGCAGCAGAAGCGGCGCAGCGTGCCCTAACGGATGCAGGGATGCAGGCAGGGGAACTAGAGATGATTCTTCTGGCCACGGTTTCCCCGGATCATATTGTGCCGAGTGCGGCCTGTGAGGTGCAGGCAATGCTAGGTGCCGTGAATGCAGTGGCAATCGAGCTAAATGCGGCATGTTCCGGATTTGTTTTTGCACTGAATACAGCGCAGGCATATATCAGGGCGGGGATCTATACAAAAATTCTTGTAGTCGGTGTGGAAACTCTCTCTAAGCTGGTGGACTGGACGGATCGTTCTACCTGTATCCTGTTTGGGGATGGGGCGGGTGCTGCGGTTGTGACAGCCTCAGAAAACAGGGGGATTATGGATTTTATCCAGTTTTCCGATGGTGCGAAGGGGGAGGCGCTCTTATGTGACGCAAGACCGCTGCACAATTTGTTTGTCCGGCAGGAGCTTAAGCAGGAATATGTAAAGATGGATGGGCAGGAGGTTTTTAAATTTGCTGTGCGCCGGGTTAGTGAATCGATTGACCAGCTTCTTGAACGCAATGGTCTTTCGTCAGGTGAAATTGATTGCTATATCCTGCATCAGGCGAACGCCCGCATTATTGCTTCCGTGATAAAGCATTTGAAGGCGGATGCGGATAAATTCCCGACCAATGTTGAACGCTGCGGCAATACATCCGGTGCTTCGGTGCCGCTGCTCCTTGATGAGTTAAACCGTGCGGGGCATCTGAAAGAAGGGGATAGGGTGATTATGTCCGGTTTTGGAGGGGGATTGACCTGGGGAAGTATTTACATGGTCTGGTAGGAAGCTGATATTTCCCCGCCCAAAATGGGGGCGGGGAAATATCGGTAGGTGCTGTGTTGTCCGAACATTTAAGAAGAGATGGATGATGCATATTCTCTGTGCCTTAAAAAAATCTGAGAAAAAATCCAAAAAATTTTCAAATTGTGCTTGACAATTCGGAAAAAAAGGTGCATAATAAATGAGCAGCGTCGCTGATACATCCTTTATAGGACAGAAGGATAGTGAAAGCGGCTGGTATTTCGAGGCGTGGCTCAGTTTGGTAGAGCGCTGCGTTCGGGACGCAGAGGTCGCAAGTTCGAATCTTGTCGCCTCGATTTTGTGCATGGGCACAATGCTGGAATAGCTCAGCCGGTAGAGCACTTCACTCGTAATGAAGGGGTCGTCAGTTCAAATCTGATTTCCAGCTTACTGTGAGAAAGAACCGTGGGAATTTGCGGTTCTTTTTTTGTTGTTACGGGCAGGGCTGTTTCAGCAGGATAAAGGCAGCAGTCAGTAAAAATAACGGGGATATATGGTTATTAGCCGCCCTTCTTTTCGGGCAGGATGGGGATGCCGGAATATATTATATCGGGGAAGCATCAAGCAAAATGGTATGCGAAAGGAGCAGAAAATATAATAACAGGCGGGGATTAAAAGGGGAGAAGTATTGGATTGTACGTATTGGAAAGTAAAAATATAGAAGAAAGGAAAGGGGAAGGGCATGAAAATTGAAATCACAGAAAAAATGAGGAAGGAAGCAGAAAAAGGAAAGAGTGTCTTAAAAGTGGGGAGAACACGTGCCGGGGGTGCAAAGGGTGCAATCGCTGCCGCGCTGACCTTACTGATATTTGGCTTTTTGGCCGGACTTCCTTTCCTGATTTCTAAAAGTCTTGGGTGGATCTTAATTTTTGGGATTTTTGGGATACCAGCTTTATTATTTCTGGTTCCGGGAATCATCTTACAAGCAAAAAAAGCAAGGAATTACCTGGAATATTATGAAAAGGAATCCGGCTATGATGTGTTTACGCTTAGTCAGGCAGAGAAAGAGCTGATGGAGCCTCAAACTGTGGCTATCGGCAGCAGGAAAAAGGAAGTGGCATGCTATATTACCGAAAATTTCCTGGTTTCTGTTACAAGGGAGGGATGTTATGTAAGAAAACACAGCGATATGGTGGCGGCATTTTACTCCGCCCAAATTCCCGGGGAGGACAGCCGGCAGGAGGGAATGCTTTTTATTTCCGCGCAGGATATTGCGAGGGAACCCCGTACCAACCCGTTTACCTACCGGCAGTGCGGGGGTTATGTCAATCCCCTTCTTAACCAGCAGTGCTGTAGGGAAGTAGCAGAGGAGCTAACAAAACATATCCCGCACATTATAACAAATCAGATATTTATTGACGGGAAAAGGGAATATGATCTGTTAAGCCTGGATCATTGGCAGGAAGACTTTAGGGCAATCCGGCAGGGGATTAGGGAGTAATGGTTTTTATGGATTTGGGATAATCGGATAAATAAAGGAGGGGATGGCCATGCACCAGGATATTAACTTAAATATCCATTATACTGCACCCGACTGGGTATGGAAGAAAATAGAGGAAGTTTACAGGAGTATGCCCTACTGGGACGAGGGAGCGGGTTATCCGCATTGGGTAGGGGAAGGGATTGAACTGGATGCATCCGTGGAACCTGGCGGTATCCAGATTTATGGGACAATGCCAAAAGAAATCTGGGAGGGATGGTATTTAACCCTAAAGGAAAAACTGACCGTCGCATTAGGTTATGGGATTGGGGAACCGGAGGATGGATATGATTTTAAATATGATTGGGAAGAAGGGGTGGGAGAAAAGAAGGGGAAGAAAAGAAAGCCAAAGTCCGTGCAGTTAATGAAAAAACGGCATCCCCCACTTTTTTAATCGTATTATAATTTGTGTTTTGTGTCCGCTATGGTATAATCTTGACAGGGTATTGCAAACAATCTGCAGAGAGGAGGCGGGCGGATGAAAAAAGGATCAACAGGCGCAGTTTGGGGCTTGCTTATGATAGTGGGAGGTATACTGCTTGCAGGAAAAATCCTGCACTGGTTTGAGTTTGAACTTTTCTTTAACGGCTGGTGGAGTCTGTTTTTGATTATCCCGTCGGCAGTCAATTTTATGACGGGACAGAAAAACCGGTCAAGATCATTAAGGTGCCTGATTTTTGGCGTTATGCTCCTGATGGCGGCACAGGGATTTATCGAGTACCGTATGCTTTTCCCGCTTTTGGTCGCTGCATTTCTGATTCTTTCCGGCTGTCGCATGATGTTTTCCGGCGGGAAAGAACCGCAGGGCAACCGCAGGGGAGAAAAAAAGCGGGGACATGCGGGTTCGGCAGGATTTGCTGGGTCGGATGAAGTACACGACTGGCGCAGGGAAGCGGACAGTAAGCAATATGAGGATGCATCGAATTACAGTTTTGAGGAAGAATACGATTATTTTGAAAAAGGGGAACAGAGCAGTTCCTTTGCGTGGAATGATTATGCGAACCGGGAAGAGTACCGCAGGGATGGAAGGGGAGATGGGGAGTTTGAAAAAAGAGGTATGGGTGCATTTACCGGGAGCGCAAACCGCAATGGGCGCTGTGCCTGCACCTCGATTTGTATGGGGAAGGAAATTAACTATGCGGGAGAAGTCTTTGAAGGCGCAGTGCTCTCCTGTATTATGGGGGCGATCGATCTGGATCTTTCCGGAGCTGTTATCTATCATGATGTGACGGTTGAAGCAATCCTGATAATGGGGGGGATCGATATCATTGTCCCAAAAGATGTGCGCGTGGTTGTTCAGAGGGGACTGGTTCTGGGCAGTGTGGATAACCATTTGGGAGATCGGCCACTTTTGTCTAATGCACCGACTGTATTTATTAAACCGACCTGCATTTTCGGGGGGATGGATATTGTGTAGCCTAATATGGCATAATTCTGTATAAAAGGCGTTGAGGGCGCAGAAATGGGGTTTGACATGGAAGAACAGCTTGTGCTGTGCGGGAGCAATTATTATGAAAAAAAATATTTCTTTAATGAGGAAGTATTTGGAAAGCTCCCACAGCAGGTTCAGGAAGAACTGAAAATTATGTGTGTGCTCTTTACGGAGGATGTGGGAGGGGCGCTTTTTTTGGTATTTGATCCGGAGGAGGGGTTATTACTGCGCACGGAGTGTGATGAAAATGACCTGCTCTATGATGAGATCGGCAGCGCGCTCAAAGCGAAGGCATTGCAGGAGGAGCAGAGGGAGCTTTTAGAGTCCCTTGAACTCTATTATCGGGTAGCGGTTCTTGGGCGGGGGGAATAATCCGGGAACCGGAAAGTGGTATGGAATGATACTTGCAATCGATGTTGGCAATACAAATATTACAATCGCCG
>CAMWUU010000139.1 GCA_947177515.1 uncultured Lachnospiraceae bacterium | reverse complement strand
TCTTTAACCCGAGAAAGCATCCCGCGCTCAAAAATATTCCCGCTCATTTGCAGCACATCCACCCTCGGATCAACGGCAGCGCGCAAAAGGATATCATAATAATGTGAGGCCACCCCCACAAACCCTATTTTTCCCTGTACCTTTAATTCCGACAATGCGTCCAGCGCCCCACAGTTTCCAAATATTTCCTCTTCATGTTCCGCATCCGCCTGATGGACAAAATAGAGATCCGGGCAGGTTCCCAGATTTTCTATGGATTCCTCCACTGCCCGGTACATCCCGTTCCCGTCAAAGAAACGTGCTTTGTCTGAAATCACAATCTTTTCCCGCCCGATCTTTTCTGCAAATTTTCCAAGTTTAATCTCCGCATCCCCATATTCTGGCACAATGGCGGTATCATAAAGATTACAGCCTAGGCGGTACGCATATTCCATAACGGCGACTGCCTGATCCTGTGCCAAATTATAATAGTCCGGCAAAACTGGCACACTACCTTTTAAAATCGGGATGGTGCCAAAACCAACCCCTGAAACAACAAGTCCCGTATTGCCAAGCCTGCGGTATTCCATAAGATCCCCCCTAGCGGACAAATGCCCTTTCCCCAATCATTACCCCATCCGGTAACCCGGCAAACTCAAGCTGCCCGCAAAAGGCAAATGCTTCTTTCCCGATCCGTTTTAACGTGGAAGGAAATACCACCTTTTTCAGGCTGTGACAGCGGAAAAATGTCCGCTCCGGAATTTCCTCAATCCCCTCCGGCAAGTAGACTTCCATAAGGGCAGTACAATGCTCAAACGCCCTTTTCCCCAGTCTTTGAAATGAGTTTGACAGCTCGATATATTCAAGCCTTCCACAATTTGCAAACGCCATATCCGCAATTTCCCGGATTCCGCAGGACTGCGGCTTATCCTCCTTTCCTTCCATACCTGCCCTAGGATAGAAATCCAACAGGGGCTGGCGCACCGTTTTGAGCCATTTGCATCCAAAAAAAGCTCCCTTCCCAACCGAAGTAACACTTGGCGGCAGGATAATCTCTGTCATCAGGTTGCTCTCCCGAAACACATTCTCCCCAATCCGGGTAATCCCATCTGCAACAAGAAGTTTTGTAATATTCCCGGTACACTCTATCAGGGCATTTTCCCCGTCCGTCTTAAAACAGTTAAGCCGCTCTGTTACAATCTGCTTTGCAACTGGCGGAAGTTCCCTCTCCCGGTCAGCAATACCATAAAGGCGGATGGGAGGCTCTCCCGGAAGTTCAATTTTTTCCAGATTAATACAGTTTCGGAACGCAAATTCCTCCACCCTGACAAAACGGCTGGTAAAACAAATCTCTTTTATCCCCATCCCGTTTGCAAACGCCCATCCACAGACCCTTTTTATCTGTGGCGGGATGATAACCCTGCCCACACAGGAAGAACCATCAAGCAGCATCTGGTTGATAATTACCATCGGGGAGCGCTCTTTCTGCCCCTCAATAAAGGCTGTCCCATGGAATGCCCGCGCGCCAATGTATTCGACCGATTCCGGGATTGAAACCTGTTCGATTATTGTTTGGTCACGGAATACTTCCGCTTTGATCTGCTCGATGCCGGAAGGGATCTTTAGAATCCGCCCACTGCCATGGTAAGCATACAAAATCCTTTCGTCCTCCACTTCAAAACAACTTAGTGCACTGTAAAAAATCATCCGGATGGACTCTGGGATTTTCTCCGAGAAAAGATCCTTAAAAACCTGAAATTCCCATATGCGAATACCGGCTCCCCCACTTTTAGGGTCAATACTGGGGACATCTTCCCCCGTCCTGTCAGCAGAAACCTTATCTTTTTCAAAACACACCCTTCTTAGCGCCGTGCACCCAGAAAGGGCATATTCCTGCAAAGAAAGCCCCTCGCGCCCGCCCGAAATACAAATCTCCATCAGACGGCCACAATCTGCGAACGCATATGGTGCCACCGGGGTATCACACGAAAGTACAATCCTCTTTAGGCTGTCGCAGTTACTAAATGCATACCGCCCGATCATGGACACCCCTACAAGATCAATCGTATGAAGTTTCCCGCAGCCACAAAAACAGGAATCTGCTATTTCGATTTCCATAAATTTCCTATCCGGATTTCCTGCTTCCTTCCAATCATCGGATTCCCTGCACTCCCCCCCACTCTCCTTCCTTTCACAAAAAGAAAACTCCTCAAGACTTTTGCATCCCTCAAACGCACTGCGGCCAACGCTTGCCGCGCCGGAAATCTCTACCAACAAAAGTGACGTGCACCATGCAAAGGCACGCTCCCCAACCATATCCGAACATAGGCGGATTCTTTTTAACGAGGTACATTTTTCAAAGGCACGTGCCTCAATCCGGCAATTTCCCACAGGAAAAATAATTTCCTTAAGATTATCACAGCCTAAAAAGGCTCCCTCCCCGATCAGGCAGACACTTTCTGGCAAACGCAGGCTTACAATATCCGGATCCCGGTAAAAAGCATATGGCGCAATCCTTGTAACCCCATCAGCAATTCCCCCAAACTGCTGCCCTTTCAAACGTCCCACAACAATAGAGGCAACCTGCAAAGCAGGCAGAACCGCCTCCTTGCCGCCCCGATTCTCCTCATGGTTCATAAACGGAGTCCCATCAAACGCTGCTTCCCCAACCATGCGAACCCGTTCCGCTTCTCCCATCTGAAAACAGGAACAGCCAAAGAATGCTTCCTTTCCAATTATTTCCATCTTATCCATACAAAGACGGGAAAGCTTTTTACAGCCATAAAACGCGCGATCCCCCACCGTGCGCCATGCGGGCGCGCCCTGTATCCATGTAAGGGCAGCGCAGCCGGAAAATACCTCGGGCTGTATGTCATGTATCCCTTCTGGCCACACCACCCGGGAAAGCTTGCTACAGCCCTTAAAGGCCGCGCCCCCAACAAAGGTAATCTTCCCGGACAGGGCAACCGAAGTAATATGATGATTTCCATAAAACGCACCTCCGGCAACCATATGGTAATAACCAGGGATTTCTACCTCCCCGTTAAGTTCGCTCCCATCCCAAAAAATTTGTCCTGAAAAATCCGTGGAGTCCCCACCCATCCAATCCGTCTTTCCTGATTCTTTCGCCTGTCTTTCTTCCTTCCACGCCTCCAAAAACGCTGTCCGCTCCACGGTGTTCCTCCCGATAGAGCAAACCGTTCCAGGCAACTCCACCCGCGACAGCGCGCCACAGCCCGATGCCATCTTATCCGGGATATGGCGCACGCCCTTATGAAGGCATAAAGTGTTTAAGTGCGTGCAATCTGAAAACAAGCCCGTCCCAAACCCCTCACAGCCACAAAAGACATGGGCTTTTTCTACACCACCCTGCGCGAACGCAAGATTCCCAACCCGTTTCAGGCTGGCAGGAAGTTCAATCCCAGAAAGTTTTCTACACCTGTAGAAAGCCATTGCCCCAATTTCTAAAAGACCATCCGGCAATACTATTTCTGTAAGCGAAGCACACCCATAAAATGCCTGTTCCCCAATTTCCAAAAGCCCCGCCCCAAAATTTACTTGCTTTAATTTCCTGCAATGCCGGAAAGTCATTTCCTCAATTTTCCCAATCGTTTCCGGCAGGGAAATACGCAGAAGTTTCACACAGTTTTCAAATGCACCCGCCCCAATCCTTTTTATGGCGGGCGGGAGTACAATCGTCTGCAGCAGCAGACAGCCGCGGAATGCACCTGCCCCAATGGATAAAAGGCTGTCTGGCAGGAGGATACGGTCGATTTCCTCCTTGCCTGCAAAGGCTTCCTCTGCGATGGCCGTAACGCCATCCGGCACAGCTACGCGGGATTCGTTACCCAGATATTTTAACAGAACAGTCCCGCAAAGCCGGAACTTACCCAAAATCTGGTCTTTTATTGTCCGAACTAACTTCGGCACGCCATCTTGTGCAAAACCTGCTGCATTTTCATCCTCTACAAATCCCGCTATCCCCCGCATACAAAACTTTCGTCCTCCCGGTATATGCAGATGGTACAGGGATGTGCAATTGCGGAATGCGTCATCTTCAACCCTGATTTCGGTGCCTGCAAAAAAGACTTCCTTTAGGTTAATGCAGTTGCGGAACGCACGGCTTTTAATTTCTTTGAGTGAGGCAGGAAGACTGACTGACACAATCCCTTTCCGGTCAAAGAAACAGCTTTTCCCAATCTGTTCAATCCCCTCCGGAATTTCCACATATTTCAGATTGGTCAAAAAGCGCGCCAGACAATGTCCCTCCAATTCAAACATGCTCAGCACATCGGCGGCAATTTTCTGAATCAGCGGGGGAAGCGATATTTCCCCAATCGCGGCTTCCACCAGACCGGGAAGCACAAAACGCTCCCCATCAGGAAATGAAATATCCCTAAGCCTCCCACAACTTGTAAATACATCCCGGATACATTCCTGCTCAAGCTTTCTTGAAACCACCAGCCGCAAAAGCTGCGTATCGTTTAAAAATGCCTGTCTTCCCAGACGGGTCACTCCGGGGATCCACGCTTCCTTTAAACTGTCACAATAAAGAAAAACACAGTTGCCAAGCTCCCCCACCGAAACAGGCAACTGTATTTTTTCAAGAGAGTGGCATCGGTGGAACGCATAATCCCCAATATAGGAAACCCCTTCCGGTATTTTAAGTTCACACAGGTTCCTGCACCCTTTAAACGCCCGCGGCATAATACGGCGCAGGCTGCCAGGCAGCACGATTTTCTTTAAGGATACACAGGCCTTAAAGGCATCCTCCCCAATAGTGTGCACCCCCTCTGGCACAACGGCGATCTCCTCCCTCAACTCGTATGTAACCAAAATTCCATTCTGGATCCTAAATCCATTTTGGAAATTAATTCCATTTTGGAATTTGGCTCCATCCTGTAGTTTACATCCATCCTGGGGGTTCCATTTATCCTGTTTTTTTTGTTCCTCTTGGGTTTTAAATCCACTTTCCATGTCTGCCTCCATACTGCGGCTGTTCTTTACGGCTTATGACTCAGGTTTTTCGCCGCACAAAACTTGCAGTCCCCTGGACTTTGCCTGTGATACAAACAATCCATAAACCAGAACAGGAAAATCCCTTTGCAATCATGCCAGTATGCCCTGCCCGGCTACGGTTCCCCTTCCCCAAAAATCAGACAAAGCAGCTCCTTTATCTCCGCGACACTGCCGGCTCGATACAGCCCTTCTTTATATTTTTTTGTTCCCCTGCGCTTTTTCATCCCGTTTGCCGCAATCCGGCGCACATACTGCAGGGCAAAGGTTTCATCATAATATTCTAACGCAAGGGAAAGCTGTTCAAGCATTACTTCAAGTAAACTTTTATTATAAAATGTTCCCGTAAGGTCACGGATCACAAACGGGTTCTCTAACGCGTAGCGGGCGAACATCACACCGTCCGCCCCAGTTTGTTCCATAACCCGCTTAGCATCCAAAGCAGAATTAATTCCGCCGTTAGCAATCACAGGGATGGAAACTGCCGCCTTCGCCTGTGCAATCTCCTCATAATGGGGAACGCCATCATACATCATACTGCGGGACCGCCCGTGGATCGTAATCATATCCGCCCCCGCATCTTCACACATACGGGCAAATTCCGCAGCAAACATATCATTTTCTTTTATCCCGGTACGGCATTTTACCGTAACCACCTTGCCGCTCTTTTTCACTGCGCGTATCACCGCCGAAGCCCTTGGCATATCAAGCATCATCGCACAGCCTTCGCCCGCTTTAAACACATTTGGAACAGGACATCCCATATTGATATCAATAATGTCAAATTTTTCCATATCTTTGCTGCAAGCCACCGTTTCCATAATAGCGGGATTTCCGCCAAGAAGCTGTGCTGCCTTAACTTTTCCGCTTCGCTTATCTGTAAGCAATAGTTTTCTCGTTGCAAGATCATGGTATTTTAATGAATTGGCACTTGCCATTTCTGTAAAATTAAGCCCCGCACCAAGTTCACTGACCAAAATCCGGAATGGCAGGCAGGTATACCCTGCTAACGGTGCCATTAAGATATTGGACGGAAGAAGTAGGTTCCCGATACGGAGCGGTTTTATTTCCATAAGCTCCCCCTGTTCTGTTACAAAAAACAGTAAAGAAAGACCTTCCACGCAGGGCATGGCCTTTTACGTAATTATATAACGAATCCCCAACTGTATCAACTATTTTTTGTCCTGCACAAAAATCCAGGTGTCATTTTGCTTGCCAGGTAAACAGTAGTAAAGGCAGTCATCCTGTTTTGCCACACTGTCCCCTTTCCAAAACATAAGACTTCCCACTGGTTCTATTATATGAAAGAAATAGGCTTTTTTCAAGTAAATTTGGATCACAAACCATAAGAAAAGCATAATGATCTTTTTTATGCGTAGTGATACTTTTCTCTGTTTTGATAAAGAAAAACCAATGCTACAATCATTGTTATTAGTTCCGCTATCGGTACTGCAAGCCATACACCCATTACGCCCAAAAGATTCGGCAATATAAGCAACAGCACGGTAATCAGTCCAAAAGTCCGCAGGAATGACAGAATTGCTGACAACTTCCCATTTGATAATGCGGTAAATATGGCAGAGGCAAAAATATTCAGCCCGCAAAACAGAAAACTAAAGGGAAAAATCAAAAATCCATTTCTCGCAATTTCATAAACAGGTGTCCCCTTTTCTGAAAAAATACAAACCAACGGCGATCCAAAAATAAAAGATAGTAAAAAAACAGAGATAGAAACAAAGACAAGGAAGCGTATACAAATAGAAAATACATTCTTTAATTGTTTTCCGTCCTGTTTCCCATAGTTATAGCTGATAATTGGGGCTACTCCCATAGAAAAACCTATATAAAGGGCACTCAATAAAAACTGCGTATAAATAATAATTGTAATTGCTGCAACTCCATTTTCGCCAAGCAGTTTCATCATAATCCGGTTAAATAGAAATGTTGTAACTGCTGCTGCCGCCTGACTTATCATTTCCGAAAAACCATTTGTACAACTTTCTGCCAATATGGAAAGATCTATAACGGGCTTCCTAAAATGCAGAATATTTTTCTTTTGGACAAAGAACAGTAATCCTATCACTGCCGGTATCATATAACCAATCCCTGTACCAAATGCTGCCCCCTTAATTCCCATTTGCAATGGCACCATAAAAAGGTAGTCTAGCAAAATATTTGCAATTCCCGCGCTTACACCAAGTACCATACCAATCCCAGGATGTCCCGCTGTTACAATTAAATTTTGAAAAAGCACTTGCAGTATGCTTGCGGGAGTGAATAACAGCAGTATAAATAAGTATTCCCTGCAATATGGAAATAGAATACTGCCCGCCCCAAGTCCCCAGACAATCCAGTCAATAAAAACACTTCCTAAAAGAGCAATTACTATGCCTAAGAAAACCCCCGCAGAGATAATAAGCGTAAAATCCTGTGCTGCCCGCGCGCCTTCCCCCGCCCCGATTTTGCGGGCAATCATAGCACTCCCCCCTGTTGCAAGCATGGTTCCAAGACCTACAATCAGATTAATAACAGGACAGACGATATTTAATGCAGAAAGTGCATTTGTATCTACAAAGCGTGCTACAAAAATCGTGTCAACAACGGAATATAACCCCATAAAAATCATCATTAAAATCGTTGGAAATGCAAATTTCAGCAGCGATTTAATTGTAAAGTTCTGTGATAATGGATTTTCCTCTCCCTGTGTATCATTCATTCTCTTTTCCCTCCAATTTTTCTTTCTTCAAAACAAACCGCTGTGTCGGATAGCCAAATTCAACTAACAATTCCGCTTCAGCAAAGCCAAGACTTCCCCATATCTTTCGATAGCCGGTATCCGCCCGATCCCCCTTTCTAAAAGTTGTCACACTAATCTGTGTGGAATGAGTAAGTTCATTTAACGCCTTATCACAAAACGCTTTCGCTATCCCTCTTTTTCGATATTGCGGGTGTACCCCAAAGAAATCAACGCTTCCCCTTACCTCGTTAAATGCCATAATTCCAATTGCCATATCAGCATCCTTTAAAATGAATGCCCTCTTATGATTGATGTACTCCTGTAACTGTTCAAGGTATCGCTTCTCGTCTAAGTGTGGAAAACCGTCAATAACAAGGTGGACCAGTTTTATCCATTTGGGTATATCTTCTTTTGTTGCAAAAACAATTTTATCTTTCCACTCGCTTTTATCTAAACTTATAGGGTTTTGGTTCAAAACATATCTTAACTGCAATGAATAATATTCTTCCTCTTCCCTGTATTGGTTAGGAG
>CAMWUU010000138.1 GCA_947177515.1 uncultured Lachnospiraceae bacterium | reverse complement strand
CTCCAAGTCTCATAGCGTGAATAGCAGCCATGGATCCTCTGAAAGCCATTCCGCCTCAAGCGCCATCTTTTCAAGCAAACTGGTGTTCTCGCCCTTCTCCCCCGTAATCTCGACAATCGCCTCAATTGCCGCAAAGAGATTCTCACTCTCCTGTTTCAGGTTCTTTGCAAAATCCGGGATTTTCTTGTCAATCTCGTAATCGATAAACTTGTTTGGTGCCTGGCCAACCAACTGGATTACTGCCAGATAGCTTTCGTTCAATACGGAAAGACTTTCCTCCACCTGGCTGATAATACCGCCCATCGGTCCCATCACGTTTTCCATGGTAATGGTATTTTCTCCTGCATTCAGATAAAATAGATATGGCTCCCCGTCCTCATTTGTGATCGTGTACATATTCATGTCGCTGCTGTAATTAAAGCCGACACTGTTCACTTCTTTGTATGGAACTTCCCCATTAATATAAATTCTGCGGTAGCTGGTCACACCGCGGTTTAGATTCTGCCTGCCCTTAACAGTTAGTTCATACAAACCTGCCTCCGGTACCTGTACCGTCCAGGTAATGGAATCGCCTGGCGAATTCCAGCTTGCCGCGCCGATTGTATTATACACAATATAATAAGGGTGGTACGGCTCAAGCAGCGTATCTGAGTAGTTTTTCTGGATATTAATGGAAGTGGAGCTTTTATAGATTGCCTTTGTGTTGTCTGTTACACGCTCCGCCTGGCAGATAATATTTTCCCCCGTATAGACCGGGTACTGCGCTTTTAATTCCGCGATTTTTTCCGCATAAGCCTGTGTTTTTTTTGCCGCCGTAAACTGCATGGAAGTATATTCGATCGGTTCTTTTGTTACCTCAAAGGTAATGGTATGTTTTCCTGCCGTAAGGAAGAAAATTAACGGCTCATTATTGCGCCGGTTGTAATCCTCCACAAACCATTCCGTATTGTGGTACACTTCATAGGCACCCGGACGGATCTCATTTTTATTTTTGACCTTGATTTCCTCATCCGACCACCATCTCTTAATCACGATGCGGGACAAATCCTCATAAGGGATTTCCCCGTCAATCAATATCTTTCTCTGAATGTCCGAGGTCGTTCCCGGAAGCGCAATATAGCCGAGTTTCAAATTGTAAAAACCCGTCTGTGCCACATCAAACTCCCATGTGATCGCTCCCACATCCCCCGTCATAATCCCTTCGAGGCCAACTGTTACCTCGCAGTCTGCCGATGCCGTATAGCGGCTTAAATCGACATCCACTGTCTCTTTTGACAGCGTCCCATCGTACCCATTGCTTTTCAGGTAGTTCGCATAGCTTGACTCGTAGATTGTTTCGGAGCCGGCCGAAGTCGCATGGATGCTCTCCCCGCCCCCCGAAACGATAAGGACAACTGCTATGAGTGCAATCAGCACAACCACTGCAATGATACGGATTCCCCTTTTTTTATTCCTGTCTTTCATGGGTGATAGTTCCTTTCCTACCTGACTTGCTGCGATTCTTTCCTGCAATTTCCCGTTTTGGGATGTTTTAAATCTGCTGCAATTACTCCTCCGCAAAATATTAAAGAAGGAAGTCTTTGCATTTTACCGGCAAAAGAAGGCAGGAAGACCATGGTCCCCTGCCTTCTTGATTCATGCATCCGGTAAAATTGCCATCTGGAAACGAAATGCTTACTCCGCTGTCACTGTTACAGCCACTGTTACGCTGCCCGTATTGCCCGCATAATCCGTAACGGTAAGGGCGACATTATAAGTGCCCGGTGTCGTCGTATCCAGCTCGGAAAGGTCGGCTGCAATGGTATCCTTTACATCGATGCCGTCTGCATCCACTGCGGACTCAATAAAATCTTTCCAGTTGATCGTGGTAGTATCCGTATCCACCTTAACTGTCGGAAGCTCCTCCTTCGCGATAATAGTCGGTGCCGTCGTGTTGTCCGGGTTGTAGATGATGACCTTGATCTTCTTCTCACCTTTATTGCCCGCCGCATCCGAAATTTCGGCCTTGACTGCATCGCCGTAGGAGCCTGCCTTCGTAGCATCCAGACTTTCCGATACCGTGTAAGTCGCCTTTGTCATATCAAGTTCGCCGTCCACACTGTCCTTCGCGGTAAAGTACTCTGCCCAGTTCACAGAAGCCATATCCGTGCCTGCCGCAAAAACTGCCTGCTTGCCATCAACTGCAGGTGCCTGGTTATCGTGAACTTCATTGGAAGCAAGGATGGATTCCACATTGCTTGTCACATTGGTAAAGAGGTTCATGTTCGCCTTAACCGCAACATCGTATGCGCTCATGCCGTCTAAGCCGTACAGGGACTTACCTACAATATCATCCCAGGTAACGCGGATACCGAGCAGGTCAGCGTAATCATTGACAAGCTTGTCACCGATTGCTAAGAAGCACTCAAGAATCTTGTCGCCATACTTCTCATGCAAAACATCGATCTTCATATCGTTCAGCTCATGGATTGCGTTCTGCTCCTTGTATGCCATAACGGAATCCACACCGCCGAGTGCCTTGTAGTAACTGGTCCAGTAAAGCGCATAAGCCTTTAATGCAAGCTCGGTCTTTTCTGGGCTGACACCCTTTAATACGCCGACGGAATCGCCAAGTGTAATTGCCTGCGTATACTCTGGATCATCAATACTTAAAGAATCTTCCCTTGGCCACGGGACAATGCCGACAACCTCACCGCGGTCTGCTGCGGAACCTGCAACACCGCCAATCCACCAGTCAGGGCAGTCCGTAAATACCGTTGCGCCCTTGCCGAAATCATCCGCTGCACGGGTCCACTCCGGCGTACCCTTGCCATCATCATAAGTACCCGGGTCTACTAAAAGCTTCTTCTCAAACAGATCTTCAATATACTGCATCCCCTTGATGGACGCTTCGGAATCCGGCTCCAGCCCAGCATTTCCATAGATCGCGCCGCCTGCGGAATACATTGCCGAAAGACCTGCAAAACGGTGGTCGGTTTCATACGCCTGAATCGTATCATACTTCGAACCGTCCGGCGCATCCGTATTTGCATAATATGCCTGGATCTTGGTCAGGTAATCGGTAAAGGTGCTCCAGGTCCAGGTACCGTTTAAATAATGATCCATCGGGGTGATGGTGTTGCCGTTCTCATCCTTTAAGGAATCCACCTTCTCAATCATCGAAATATTAAAAATCAATGGCCAGCGCTGCTTGTAGCGGATGACATTGGACAACATATAATGGTGTCCGTATAACTTATCATAGAACATCCAGGATGTATCCTCATCCTCAAATATGTAAGCGTAATCATCAAGCTGCTGCAATACGTTCTGCGCTAAAATTGTACCTTCCGAGCCGCCCCACATCAGCGCTAAGTCACAGACCGGATTTCCCGCAAGCACACTTGTCATCAGTTCCTCGGTTGTGTTTGCGCTGTACTGGATAAACTCAAACTCAACATTTAACTGCTCCTTGATCGCCGCAAGACCAGCCAGACCCGCCTGCCTCTGGGTTTCATTCATTGTGTACTCACCTGATACATCATCCACATGGTTCGGGTCAAGGTCATTGATCCAGTGTGTGCCATAGCGGATCACAACCGGATCCCCCTGTGGCACATCCGCCACCTCAGTTGGAGTCGGTTCCGCTTCCTGTGTCGGCTCCGGTGTGGTATCAGTGCCCTGCGCCGGCTCCTTTGTCGGTTCCGGTGTTGCCTCGGTACCCTGGTTCGGGGTTGGGGTTGGATCTTTCTCTTCATTCCCTTCGCCGCCGCACGCTGTAAGGCTTGCCACCATACATGCACTCATCAACAACGCGCCAATTTTCTTCTTTCTCATATATTCTCCTCCTTCTTTGTTGATCGAATCCGTTCGGCAATTTTACTTTATGCAACCGATTTCATGTCTTCATTATAAGCATTCTGCACACATTATGTCAATAATATTTTTGTAATCGATTACAAAATCGTAAGATTTAAACAAAAAATGCCGCTGATATTTATGCAGTATGCATAATATCAGACGGCATTTTATTGAACGAAAACGTATTCCACTATCTGCACTTACAAAAATTCCCTTATCCGATATCCGGTTCATCCCGTAAAGTAATGGTGTCTGCCACCCTGCCTTCCGTTTCAAACAGGATAATCTCATTCCTCCCATTCTTTAATAGTGGTGCCGGAATATAAAGGCGTTTCTGCGGACCAATCTCCCAGAATCTTCCCAGGTTAAAACCATTGATAAATGCACATCCCTTGCCCCACCCGGCGAAATCCAAGAAGGTATCACAAGGTTCGTCCACTTCAAATGAAAAACGGTAAAACGCTGGGGTATTCTCTTTGTAGTCCTTTGAGAAATCAATGTTTTGCACATTGTCAAGCGGAAGCGTATACTGCTGCCAGTTATTGTGGATATGTCCGTTCACCTGGACACAATGCGCAATCCCCTTTTGCTGTAGTTCCATATAAGGTCCAAAATTAACGCGCCCCATATTCTCCACCAAAATATCAAGAACCGCCCCCGGCGCAATGGTGACCGCAGGTTCAAATTTCTTCTCATTTTGCAGTTCCCGGTCGTAGAGCGTGGCAACTGGCCTTTCGTCCACAAAGATATTTGCGCGGTCATTCGCCCTCCATAAACGGATACGCTCGATGCTCTCCTCCGTAGCAAGTGGTGAGCGGTATAAAATATAGCCATAGCCCTGGCCAAGTTTCTCCATCGGCTGCGTAAATGTGCTGCTAACCGGATGGCTGATCCCGTCAAGAACTGAAAACAGACTGACCTTTTCTTCCACTTTAAGTTCCCCATACGCGCGCCTTGTAATCTTTGTGCTAAACTCCACCTTTGGTATCGGGGCATATTTTGCAATCACTTCCTGATAGCGGCAGTATTTCTCCGTAATCTGCCCATCCTCCGTTAAAAGTGCGTCGTAATCGTAAGAAGTAACATCCGGTGTCAGCTCGTCATAATAATTTGAGCCATTCATAAACCCGAAATTTGTGCCGCCCTCAAACATATAGATATTAACATTGCCAAGTGCAAGCATCCGGTCAAGGTCTTTCACGCTCTCTTCTAAGTTCCCGCGCATATGCCCGCCATTGCCCCAGTGATCAAACCAGCCAACCCAGAACTCGGTACACATAAGCGGTCCACCGTCCGTATAACGGGAAAGCAGCGCAAAGCGCTCGTCCGTCTTCGAACCAAAATTACCGGTCGGCAGCGCCCCAGAAAGTTTTCCCGCATTCATGCTCTCCGGGTAAGGTCCGTCGGAAGTAACAAGGGGCACATCCACGCCAAATTCCCGCATCATATCCCGCATCGCGCACATATAATCCGTATCCGTTGCATAATAACCATATTCATTTTCCACCTGCATCAGGATAACCGGCCCGCCATGCGTAATCTGTAACGGAACTAACATCGGTAAGAGTACCTTATAATACGCCCTTACATGCGAGAGAAACGGTTCATAATTCACGCGCAGTTTCATCCCGTCCTCTTCCAAAAGCCATGCTGGAAGTCCGCCAAACTCCCACTCGGCACAGATATAAGGTGACGGTCTTAAAATCACATAGAGTCCCAGTTCCTTTGCCGTTTCTACAAAGGCACAGATATCCAAAATGCCGTCAAAACAAAATTCCCCCTTCTTTTGTTCATGCATATTCCATGGTATGTAAGTTTCCACCGTATTGCATCCCATCGCCTTAAGTTTTTCAAGGCGGTCGCGCCAGTACTGTGGCACAATACGGAAATAGTGGATAGCTCCCGAGATCACCTTAAACGGCTCACCGTCCAGATAAAATTTGTCGCGGATTTCAAATGTACCCAACACATCATCCCCCTTTCATATCATCAGATAATAGAATTCATTTAAATAATCATTTACATTCAAGTGTAATTTTTTAGCAACTGGTTTTTGTAACCGGTTTCATATAATTTATTTTACACTTATTTCCGGGTTTCCGTCAACCGCTTTTCTGCAATCGATTTCAACTTTGGAGGGATTGCTTAAAGTTGGGTTATGTTTTTGTATATTTTGCACAATGCTTTAAACTGTTTTCACAGAAACAAAATAGTTTTGCACAAAAAACCGGTTGCAAAACCTGCCAGGCTCTGCAACCGTCCGACCCACTTTCCTTTTTACTTTCCCTTCACCCTCGCCGTGGTTTCGCGTACCACCAGTCTTGTCTTGACATACTGGACTTTCGGAACCTCCTTGCCCTCGATTACGGATACTACAGTTCGGATCAACTGATCCCCAAATGCCCCGTAATCATAGTCCACACTGGTCAGTCTAGGAGTAATTAATTCAGTCATAAATGTATTATCATAACTAATCAGCGATATATCATCCGGGACATTAAGCCCATGTTCCCGGATGCTTGCCATAATTCCGCTCGCGGTGGTTTCATTAATCGCAACCACTGCGGTCGGCTGTTCGCCCGCCTCAAGGATCGCATTCATCGCGCTGTAACCGACCTGATTGTCATAATTCCCTTCCTGACGGTAAAGTCCAAGGGGAAGCATAATTCCCCGCCCGCAAAGCTTCCTGCGGTATACCTCCTCCTTCTGTGCGGTGGAAATCACATTGGAAAACCCGCCGAGAAACGCAATCTTTTCGTGCCCGAGCTCTTCCAGATAATCCATTACAATCTCCATGGACTGCGCTGCATCGATCTGTACCTGGTAACACTCCGTCCCATCGAGCTTTCCTGTCACAAGCATGGGAATATTCTGTATCATACGGTTAACATACTGTGCATACTCTTTGTTTGTGCAGCTCTCATCCACCCTCCCGCCCATCTGGATAATCGCGTCCACCCGCTTTTCTGCCAGCTTTTCAAGCAATATTTTCTCCTGCTCCTTGTCACAGTAGGAATTGCATAAAAGCACGGTATAACCGTAATTGCGCGCCGCGGCCTCACATGCGACAAACGCCTCGGAATAAAAGGGATTGCGGATATCCGCCACCATAATCCCGATGGTTTTGCTCTTTGTATCCACCAGGCCGCGCGCCATCGCATTCGGCCTGAAATTATATTTTTCCATAAGCGTTAGAATACGCTCTTTCTTATCCCTTCGCACATTTGTACTGTTTGTAAGCACGCGCGAAACGGTAGCCGCCGATACATTTGCCTCCTTGGCAATATCATAGATCGTTACCGGCCTGCCCTCATTTCCTTTGTTACCCTCCATCGTAACTTCCCCGCCTCCGTAAAATCAACTCTTCTACACATCCATATACTGTTATTTTATTTGCCTTTTTGGATGCTGTCAAGTGCAAAAATGGTTTTTCAAACGGATTCCCGCTTCCATATCCACCCTAACCGGCGCTACTTTTAACAGTCACCCCGCTTTTCATCCTCCTTCTGCGCACCGGGTAATTATGTACCAAGATTCTATCTCACAGCCCAAAACAACTTAAAAAAGAAAAGGCACTTGACATTTTATGTAAAGAAAAGCGCCTTTTCGCGTTAATTATTTTCCAATTATTCCCAATCATTTATCCTCAAGAAACCTGTTTAGCAGCGTGTGACTTGGCTTTTCCTTCTTTCTTTTTCCTTGCTGCTAACCAATCCGGAATCAGATACGCCGCAAGGTACATCACCGCCCCAAGGACAAATGCCCAGATCACATCCAGGACAGAATGCTGTTTTACAAAAACCGTGGACAGACAGATCAGTGCCGAGAGCACGATGGAACCAATGCGCACGGCCTTCTTGTGTTTGAGCGAGGCACAGCGGTTAATGGCAATGCAGACAGCAATCGAATTAAAACAGTGGATGCTTGGACAGCAGTTGATTGCCCGGTCATTCGCGTAGATAAAAGCTGTCAGGCGGATCAGGATATTGTTTCTAGAAAGTTCGGAAAGCTCTGTGCGGAAAGTAATGCCATTTGGCCAGATCGTGTAGGTAATCAGCGCGACCGTCATCCCGATAAACAAAAAACCCGCCAACTGGTAATACTCCCTCCGGCTGGCAAAAAAGAAAAAATAAGCGATTACAAGCAAGATATAAGGGAACCAGATATAATAAGGAATAATAAACCACTCACAGAAGGGTATCTTGTCGTCCAGCCACATATGTACCGAGGCATAACGATCCGCCTCCATCCTGCCAAGCCATCCCCACCAAGCCAGATAAATAAATGCATATAAAAGTGTCCAGGAATGGTTGTATTTTTTCAAAAAGTTCCTCATAATCCCTCCCATTATGCCGCGGTCACCATACGGCATCCTTCTGCAAAATTATTATTTTTTGGGCGTATCCGAACCTGATACCTTATGCGCCTAAAGGTCTTATT